>JAITAH010000105.1 GCA_031284225.1 Dysgonamonadaceae bacterium
CTGTTAAACCATTCCATATACATTACTTTTGTGCAAAATAAACCATTTTTTTTAAATTTACATATAGAAAGAGCAAATTATTTTTATAATTATACTTTGGATACAAAGGATACAAAAAACAAAGAACCGCCTTTCGACGATTCTTTCGGTTTAGTTGCGGGAGTAGGACTCGAACCTACGACCTTTGGGTTATGAGCCCAACGAGCTACCAACTGCTCCACCCCGCGATATTGGACTGCAAAGGTAATGCTTTTTTTATAGAAAACAAATTTTCTGGCAGAAAAAAAAATAATGAAGAATTATTTTAAAAAGTTTAAGGTCTTGGCATATTTTATAACTTAAAAATTCAACATCAACCCCAGTCCGTAAGGATGAATATCCGGCCCATTTCCTTTCTCAAACAGCGACAACGGCTGGTAGTATCCGAAAATACTGAAATCGCGGAAACCGATGCGTCCCGCGAAACGGAAATTCAACGGCAAGAGATCCAACCCTTTGTAGATTTCTTTTTTGATTCCGTTCGGCGTCCTTATTTCCGCCTGCGACTTGGAATATAATTTCACCAAGCCTTCAACACCGCCGTAAACAAAAAACATTTGCCGGCTATTCCATTTCATTTGATACTCCAATAACACCGGAAGGGTGGCGTAATAAACCAGCAATTTACTGTCGCGGTATTCCCTGTCTTCCGGATCGGGCAAGAAAAGGGTAGTCCCATCGACGGCTCGCACGCTTTGATTGCCCCGGAAATGATATCGGCTCCAATCGAAACCCCAACCGGTAATCATCAGCCAATTTTGATTCAACGGAACAATATAATCGCCGACGTTCAAGACCATCGAATACGAGCGGCTCAGATCTAAATCCACATTTCCCAAGCCTTTCAGGTTGGAAAAGGCAAAACCGAAACCGGTCCAGTGCGATTCTTTGGCTTTCTTTTTCCACGAGAAAATAAAATCGTAAGGCGAACCGTCGAGAATCACCCAACTGCCGGATTCCGGTTCTTCCTGCACTGCGGTTGCGTCGGTATGCTCTTCGGCAATGACGTCGTCCCGATCGACTCCTTTTTCCTTTGAAGAAACGGAAACGGTCAGCGATAAAATAAATGCGAATGTTAATAGATTCTTTTTCATGATTTTATAATTTTAATCGTTTGTTATTGACTTTAATAAAGAGATTTTTTAGTTTCGATAATTCGTTTTCCAGCTCTTCGGGCGGAAAGTTTCCACGGACATAGATCAGCGTCATTTTCCGGGATTGACAGGAGTAGAGGATGTATTCGTATTCCGGCGCCTTTTTATCCTTTTTCAGGCAACAGGAAATCGATTCGATCTTCCCGTTTTTCTTGGATTCCAGTATTTTGAGGCCGTCTTGGGTGTCCCGGTCGATTGCCGCTTCCGTCATTCGCACCATCGCCGTATCGGAGGGGACAATCAGGCTTTTGTAATGCTTAATTCGGGTGTGATCGCCCAATACATCTTTTCCTAACTCAATCAGGATAGCGCCTTCCTGCCGGCCGTATTCATCGAATATCGCAGCGATATCCAGGTCTTTCTGGGCGCTGGCCGTAAAACACACCAGCAAAAATCCCATTGTCCACATCATTTGTTTTACTGTATTCATTGGGTTTGTTTTTTAATTATTACTAACAAAAAGATCCAAGGCTTCCACTTGGGAGGAATAAATCGCTTCCTCGTTTTCCGATAGATTTTCTAAAGCCTTAAGCGCTTCCGTTTGAATGTGTTCGATGTTTGTATATTTTTTACCGTCGATATACATCCACGAACTTGCCGACAGTTGATTCGTATTCGGAGAAAGAAATTTCATTCCGAAAAACAACAATACGCACGCGGCGGCGGCGCCCATCCCTAATCCGAAGGAACGAATCGGCCACGCCGGCGCTTTCCTCTTTTGCTTTTCTTCCGCAAAGTACCGGAACAGCGGGCGATACAGTTCCCATTCGGACGGACGATCTCTTCTTTGGAAATAATTCTGCAAGGTTTCTTCTTCTTTCAGAGAGGTCGAACCTTCAAAATATTTCTCAATCAATTCTCCTATATATTTATTTTGTTCCATAATACATTCTTTTCATTAACTGTTCCCGTACTTTTTTCCGCGCTCGCGACAGATTCATGCTCACCGCGCTGACTTGTGTCTGTATAAGATCGGCAATTTCCTGCAATTCGTATCCTTCAATGTCCCTCATCCGGATAATTATTTTCTGCAATTCGGGCAGATGTTCGATAATTTGCCGGACAATCGCCACCGTATCGTTTCGTTCCGCTTGTAAATAAGGCGTATCCGTATCGCTTCCGACAGAAAAATTTTCTATATCTACCTGTTCTTTCCGGGTTCGTATGCGATCGATACAGATGTTTTTGACGGTCTGCATGGCAAACGCTCCGGGATTGACCACTGTGTCCAGCTCCTGACGCATACTCCACAAGCGAAGTAAAGTTTCCTGCACAGCGTCTTCGGCATCCTCTTCGTTCTGCATAAACCGGAATGCCGTAAAGAAGAGTTTTTGCCTCTGAGAAATAATGTTCAATTTAAACTGTTCTAATAACATATACCTCTTAATGACGATACAAAGGAAAAAATATAACCTCAAAACACCACTATTTTACAAAACCAAATATATTAAAATTATAGTTAATTAATTTGCTTTTCAAAATAAAATTTATTTTCTTTGTCAATCAAAAAGAAAATCCCTTTTTAGATGAACAGAATATCCCTTATTTATCAGCCATGGATACGTTTGATGGGAATCGCATTTTCCATCACTTTGCTGAGTCCGGCACAAGCGCAAACTCCTTCCCGAAACTCTCGGGAAAAGACAGAAACACTAACCGCCGAAAAGATTAAAACCGGGTTGGAAACAGCCGTGGTTGATTCTATGATGGTACAGTTGGAATCTTTGGAAGGCGAAATGTATCCCGCCGACGCTCTTTACGACAGCTGGAATACCGAATATATAAAAGCCTATAAAGATGTCGTAGTACCGGATTCGTTCGCAATCAATGTATCCGAATTTGTGATGCCTGTAGCAGGTTTGCAACGGGTAACTTCGCCTTTCGGTCCCCGCAAAAGAAGATTCCATTACGGTACGGATTTGAAGGTTCAGGTAGGCGATACGATTTATGCGGCTTTCGACGGAAAAGTCCGCGTCAAAAGTTACGAGCGCCGCGGCTATGGTTATTTTTTGG
>JAITAH010000246.1 GCA_031284225.1 Dysgonamonadaceae bacterium
TAACCGTCCGAGTTCCGGAAATTACGACCGTCCACGACCCAATTACAACAGTAACCCTAATTACAACAGCAACTATGCGCCTCGTCCCTACGATGATTATTCGGGCGATGGAACAGTAAAGAAAAGAAGACCCCGCGTGGGTGAAGTTTCCGCTCCGGTGAGGACCGGCGGTTACGACGACAGGCGGAGAACACCCTGGCAACAGGATTCGTATTCGCATCAGGGAGGGCAACGCCCTCAACAGCGGCCGTCAAGACCTTCTCAGATCCCGTCGAAATACGGCATACAAAAGCAATTGAAGTACAGGGACGAACATTTCGATCCGAACGAACAACTCCGTTTGAACAAATACTTAGCCAATGCCGGCGTATGCTCTCGTCGCGAAGCTGACGAATTTATCAAGGCAGGTTTGGTCAAAGTGAATGGCGAATTGGTTACCGAATTGGGAACAAAAGTGCGCCGCGCCGATGAAATTACTTTCCACGACGAACCGGTAAAACTGGAACATAAAATTTACCTGCTGCTGAACAAACCCCGGAATTGTGTTACTACTGCCGATGACCCTCAGGAACGGCTTACCGTGATGGATTTGGTGAAAACGGCTTGCCACGAACGCATCTTTCCCGTTGGTCGTCTGGATAGAAACACTACCGGCGTGCTCTTGCTGACTAACGACGGCGACTTGTCCGCCAAGTTGACTCATCCGAAATTCCTGAAAAAGAAAATTTACCATGTTTGGTTGGATAAAGATGTGGCTGTGGAAGATATGCAGAAATTGGCAGAAGGGATCGATCTGGAAGACGGTGAAATTCATGCCGATGCCATCAGTTACGTAACCGACGAAGCCAAAGATCAGGTCGGTATCGAGATTCATTCGGGACGCAACCGCATCGTGCGCCGGATGTTTGAAAAATTGGGGTATCATGTAGTCAAATTAGATCGCGTCTATTTTGCCGGATTAACGAAAAAGAACTTGAAAAAAGGCCATTGGCGTTTTCTGAGCGAACAGGAAGTAAACATGCTTCGTATGGGCGCCTTTGATTGATAAACAATATGAAACGAACGAAGATAGCGGATTTGGTAAAAACGGCCGAATTCAACCGGCAGGTATGCGTAAAAGGGTGGGTGAGAACCCGCCGGGGTAATAAAAATGTAGCTTTCATCGCGTTGAACGATGGTTCGACCGTTCATACCATTCAGGTGGTGGTCGATATAGCAACGTTTGGGGAAGATTTCCTGAAACCGGTTACTACCGGCGCCTGCCTCTGCGTCGTCGGTCGGTTGGTCGCCTCGCAAGGACAAGGACAAACGTCCGAGATACAAGCAGAAACTATTGAGATTTACGGTACGGCCGACCCCGCGGTTTATCCTTTGCAGAAAAAAGGCCATTCGTTGGAATTTCTACGGGAAATCGCTTACCTGCGTCCCCGTACCAATACGTTTGGCGCTATTTTCCGCATTCGTCATCACTTGGCGTATGCGATTCACGAATATTTCAACCAACAGGGGTTTTATTATTTCCATACGCCGCTGATTACGGGTTCCGACGCCGAAGGAGCCGGGTCGATGTTTCAGGTAACAACGTTGGATGTGGCTCATCCGCCGAAAACGGAAGAAGGAACCATCGACTATTCGCAGGATTTCTTCGGCCGTATGACCAATCTTACGGTGTCCGGACAGCTGGAAGGCGAATTGGGCGCTATGGCCTTGGGCGGCGTCTATACGTTTGGGCCGACGTTCCGCGCCGAAAATTCCAATACCCCCCGGCACTTGGCCGAATTCTGGATGATTGAGCCGGAAATTGCCTTCAACGATATCCACGACAATATGGATTTGGCGGAAGATTTTCTCAAATATGTGATTTCCTATGCCTTGAAACAGGGTAAGGACGATATCGAGTTCCTTGCGAAAATGTACGACAACGAACTGATTGACCGGTTAAATTTCGTTATCGACAATCAATTCGTCCGCCTCACTTATACCGAAGGGGTTGACATTCTGGAAAAGAGCGGCCGGAAATTTGAATACCCGGTTTACTGGGGCGCCGATTTGCAGTCGGAACACGAACGCTACTTAGTAGAAGAACATTTCAAATGCCCCGTCATCCTGACCGATTATCCGAAAGACATCAAAGCGTTCTATATGAAGCAGAACGACGACGAAAAAACCGTTCGCGCCATGGATGTGCTGTTCCCGAAAATCGGGGAAATCATCGGCGGATCGGAACGGGAAGCGGATTACGACAAGCTGATGGCTCGCATTAACGAGTTAAATATGGCTATCGACAGCCTGTGGTGGTATTTGGATACGCGCCGGTTCGGTACGGCTCCCCACGCCGGTTTCGGGCTGGGCTTTGAGCGGTTGGTTCTGTTCGTTACCGGAATGCAGAACATCCGGGATGTGATTCCTTTCCCGCGGACACCGAAAACGGCGGAGTTTTAAGTAACTCTCTCACGGGATTTTTTATCTATCCAATTTACCGTATAAACGATATTTTTGCTACTTAAATATCGTTTATCCGAATAATATTATGTTACGTCATTGCTTCGGGCTTTGTTCTCGCAATGACGTAACAATGATTTTGCTCTCCCCTGATTGCCGGCAATCAGCTTGTCTGTTACGGCAGCTAACGGAATTATCAACCAATAAGTTTATTTATCCGTTTTTCCTGCGATATAATTATACGTCGCCGCCGCCAGCGCTGCGCCAATCACCGGAGCTACAATAAAGAGCCATAGCTGGGGTATCGCTAAAGCATTTTCCGAGAAAATCGCTTGACTGATCGAACGTGCCGGATTGACCGACGTGTTCGTCAAAGGAATGCTGATAAGATGAATCAATGTCAATGTCAAACCGATGGCTAAGCCGGCAAAACCTTTCGTAGAGCGAGGATCGGTAACGCCTAAAATCACAATCAGGAAGACAAACGTCAATACCATCTCGGCGACAAAAGCGCCGCCGGCGCTTAAATGAACGTATCCGGCAGAATTACCGAAAAATTCGGCGCCGTAGCCGTTCGCGGCAAAGGTCTCTCTTGCTCCACCGTATTGCGCTACAATGAAAGCCATTAAGGCTGCGGCCAAAATGCCGCCAATCACTTGCGCTGCAATATAAACGCCCAAATCTTTGGCATTCATGCGTCCGGCACAAAAAACGCCTACCGAAACGGCGGGATTCAGATGCGCTCCCGAAATATTTCCGATACCATAAGCCATCGCTATAACCGTTAAACCGAATGCAAATGCTACTCCCAGAAATCCTATCTGACTTCCTGCAAATACGGCGGATCCACAACCGCCCAATACCAAAACAAACGTACCGATAAGTTCGGCAATAAATTTTTGACTTGTTTTCATTGTTAAATTGAATATAAAATTATCGCGACAAATTTACATAAAAGTTCCGACATATACACAGACCGATAAAAAATAGATAAAAGACAAAAGACGGAAGAAAGATAGAAACTTATAAGATTAGAAGGTGTCTTTTAATCTTATAAGTCTCTATCTTTCTTCTTTATTCTTTTGTTTTTTATCTCTAAATTTATAGAGGAAATTTATAAAAGAAAGATAATGGTTTTTGTTTGATTATTAATACCCCGGAGGGCCGCCGCCTCCCCGCTGTCCGCCGCCGCCGCGTCCGCCCCGGTCGCCCGGAGGACCCTCCGGCCGGCGCCATTGCGGACGTAAATCGTCTTCGGTAGTGGAACCGGATTTTGGGAAAACTGTGAATTTGTAAATAAAACTACACATAAAATAACTGGGCAAAACAACCAAATCTTCGGACGTTTGATAACCGCTGGTCGTCGAAGAATTGGAAATCATTTTCCTGTCTTGCAAAATATCGAAGATTTGCAGTTTGAGAGAGCCGGTACCGTATTTTTTATTGAATACTTGTTTGGTTACCGTTGCGTTCCAGGTGGTTTCCGGAATATTGAATCCTTCGGAATAGCCTCGCCGCTCCGTCCAGCTAATATCGCTTTGTATCAGCCAATTGTAAGGAAGATACCAGGTGGTGTAAGCGTTGAGCCGGTAATTATAGGTTTTTTGATTTTTTTCGGGCTGCACCGTATAGCTGATATTGTTGTGGTTGATGGAAAAATTGAAACCAAGGTCGAATAAGTCGGACCGGTAATTGGCATTGACATTGTCGAAAACCGAGAAATTCCGCATCGTGTTTTTCAGATTGTCGGTTTTGGTATTTTGATTCTGATAGGTAACGCCTGCGCCCATTCCTACCGAGAACCGCTTGTTGCGCAGGGGCGTATTGAACATTCCCGAAAATCGGGAGTTCCAGTTTCCGTTGATGTTTTCGTATTCCGTGAGGCGAATACCGGGTTCCGGGAAACTGATGATGGAAGTAACATCGTTGAACGAAACGCTACCGTTCAAATTGAGATTATACATCAACTGAGTTTCAGGAACGTATTTCTGAAAGCGGATACGTACATCGTTGCTGTAGCCGGGTTTCAGATTCGGATTTCCCACCACCCATTCGGTCGGCGTATTCAAAAGGGTATCCACGCGCAACTGGTTGGGCGACGGTTGGCTGGTTTCCCCTTCCAAACGAATGTCGAGGTTTGAACGCTGTCCGAACAGATAACGGTAATTGAATACCGGTGAAAAATTGACTACATTTCTGCGTATCGGTTCGGAAACCAGTTCATTGCCTTGTCGGTTGGGCAAACGTTCGTCGAACCAATACGAATACTCCGGCAGGTTGTCGGACGACGGTTGATAGGTTTCGTTCAGCGAACGGGTCGGGTCGATGTTGAAACCGATGGTATAGTTGTATTTTTTGCGTTCTGCCTTGAAACTCAATCCGAAACGCTGTTCGGTAGAATTGCGTGCCACGCTACGGCTGAGGTTGGGAACTAAGATCGCCATTGAATCGGAAGCCAGAGAAAGCGCCAGCAGCGGATCTATTTCCCACAAATTGTAGGTACTGTTGATGTTCTTTGAATCGGCATAATTGATTCGGTACAAAGCCTGTATGAAATTGTTGTGTCCGATGGGTTCGACGAACGAAATCGTCGTACGGAAACTGTTGGACTTGCTGTCGGATTCCGAGCGTTGATCCAGATAGTCGGGCAGTTTATCGCTGGGAACATATTTCGTATAATCCGTATAACTGTTTCCCCAGCCGTCGTTATCGCTGAGCGAGCCTTGCATGTCGATACTTAACACCCGTCCGCGCTTATCGAATCGGTGCGCATAGTTCAGCGAACCGCCGAAGTTGTATCCGGTTCGCTGGTTCATGGAATGAGCTTCGGTGTCGAGGATGCGGGATCCATCGTTGCCGTTATAGCTTTGGGCGGTTTCGGACTGGGCGCTGTTGCTCCGGTTGTATCGGATATTCGGCCTGAAAATCAATGTGTTGGAAGTGTCCGGTTTCCATTCGAAACGCAAGTTGGCGGAAAGGTTATCGGAAATGTAACTGTTTCGGGTCAATGTATTTTCCAGTTGGGAGTTTTCTTTTGATAGCGTGGCTTGGGATACGTTTCTTCCGGAATTTCGGTCGAAAGTGTTGTAACGGACGTCTCCGTTGAGGGTCGCTTTAGGCGAAAATTCCTGATTGATACCCAGCATAAGGTTGTTCGATTCGGTAACGCCGCCCGAACCGCCTCCGCGCATGGCGCCGAATTGATTGATTCCCAAATCGCCTGCGCCCATATTGTTGTTATTATTTTTACCGGCAATCAGAGTATAACGGTTGCTGTTTTGCATGTGATTGACAAAAGCGCCGGCCTGATAACGCCAATCGTGGTCGTTTTGCAGGTCGGAACCGGAGCCGACCAAAGCGTTTCCCAAGGTTCCTTTTTTCATTCCCGGACGGATGGTCAGGTTGATGATGGTTTCTTCTTCGCCGTCGTCAAAACCGGTCATTTGCGCCCGCTCGGATTTCCGGTCGAGGAGTTGGAGTTTTTCCACCATATCGGCCGGCAAGTTTTTGGAGGCTACTTGCGGATCGTCTGTAAAGAATTCTTTACCGTCCACCATAATTCGTTTCACTTCTTTGCCGTTAGCGGTAATTTTTCCGTCTTTATCGACTTCAAAACCGGGCATTTTTTTTAGCAATTCCTCTACGGCCGAATTTTCGGGAACTTTGTATGAAGCGGCGTCATACTCGATCGTATCGTTTTTGACTACTATTTCAGGCTTTTTCCCTTCCACTATCGCTTCCTGCAAGAGGATAGCGTCGGCTTCCAAGTAAAGCGTTCCGACGTTGAGCGCCGGCTGGCTATTCCGAATCGTTACGTTTTTTATTAGGGGATTATAACCCAAGTAAGTGATTTTCAGTATATAATTTCCGGGACGGATGTTTTTAAAAGAAAAAACGCCATTCACATTGGTAATGGCTCCTGCAACGAACGAGCTGTCGTTTGTCGCTAACAGCGAAATACTGCCCGAAATAATTGCCTGCTTGTCTGCTTTGTCTAAAACGGTACCGGATAGTGTGTTGTTTTGTCCTACAGCCGGAAATATGCACAACAGGAAGAGGAGAAGATGTCCAAAAACTTTCATTTTGCCTAATTTAGTAATTAATTCGTATGTTCATGGAATAACAGACAGAAAAGGATGAAAAAGGTTTAATGGGAAAAGAAAGATTTAAATAATTTAACGGTTTGAGGGAGTCCTATTGTCTTTCATCCATTTTTATTCGTTTGTACGTAATTGGGAATTGAATGTATCCTTGAATATTCGACCGCAACAGGAAAAACAAAGCTTGGGGGTTTGAATTATGTCTCTACCGATCAATCCATCGACTTGATGACAATTCGCTCAATAATAAACAAATAACAGTTTTTATCTCAAAAAAAACGAATATAATAAAAAAATAATTAAGATTTTCTTTGGATAATTAGGAAATATGCTATTACTTTGCAGACGATA
>JAITAH010000087.1 GCA_031284225.1 Dysgonamonadaceae bacterium
ATGATTCCCGGAATAATCAACAGCAACATCCACAGGAAAATGTAGAGAGTGGTCAATAATGTCGTCCCCAAAACTTTGCCGTAATTCTTGAATCCTTCAAACAAATCGCCGATTTCAAGTTCTTTCCCTCTGAAAGAGTCCAAAAAAGCGACTACCAATCCGTATCCCAAAACGGTTCCTACAAACAAAGACAAAGGAGCCGATAAGAAAGGGATAAATGAGAATGTGAACACAATGGCCACATAAATGAGAACAGTAACTGCCGCTATAAACCATTTTCCCTTTAGGGATGCGCGTGCTTCTGCACGCAATTCAGAATTTAATTTTAACATGATTCAGAAATTTTATTATTAATTCATTAAAAAATAGATACACAAAGGTATAATATATTTTTAAAAAGATACAATTTTTGAAAAAATATTATACAATTAGAAATGAAATGGCGTGTAAAGAATCTAAAAAGAAGATAATTCAAAGAAAAAATAAATTTAAATAAAGAAAATAAGAAGATAGAGTGGATTTGAAGATTTTAGTGAAGCGAAATTATACTTTACGCGGCATGATTTTGTGCAGGAGCCTATTTTCCCCGTCGGGGAATCCTATCAATAGAAAAATGAATATCCCTTTTTTCCCTATTCCCTGTTAAGGGATTCATACACGGGAGGTGAATGCCCTGACCAATGCTCTAAACGATACCGTGTGCAATATAGCTATTGGAAGTAGTCATTTAAAAACAGCCCGAAGTTACGAAATTTTTTTTTGTATTTTACAAATTTTTCACAGGTTTTGCGCATTTTTTAATGTAAAAATTTAGCCTTACCTTTGCCGCTCACAATGCAAACAGAAGACGTCGCATGAAAAAGCCTCTCCCCGTTTTAGAAAAAGTCCTTATCGCCGGCGTTGCCGCCGAAGGCAAAGCCCTTGCGAAACAGAACGATTGGGTGATTTTTGTTCCCTTTGCCGTTCCCGGCGATGTGGTGGATATTCAGTTAACCCGGAAGAAAAATTCGTACGCCGAGGGTCGGGTGGTGCACTTTCATGAATATTCGGCGCAGCGGGCCGAAGCCTTTTGCCGGCATTACGGTGTTTGCGGCGGTTGCCAGTGGCAGATTCTGCCGTATTCAGAGCAGCTCCGGTACAAGCAGCAACAGGTTACCGACCATCTGACCCGGATCGGGAAAATACCTTTGCCGGAAGTTTCTCCGATTCTGGGATCGGAAAAAACCCGGTTCTATCGGAATAAACTGGAATATACGTTTTCTAATAAGCGATGGCTAACGGCCGATGAAGTGCAATCGGGACAGCCGCTGGATAACCGAAATGCGCTGGGCTTTCATATTCCGACGATGTTCGATAAGGTACTGGACATCGACGAATGTTGGTTGCAGGCCGAGCCGTCGAATGCCATCCGGCTGGCGCTTAAAGCGTTTTGTCTGGAAAATGACTATGCGTTTTTCGATTTGCGCAATCAAACCGGAACGATGCGGAACCTGATCCTCCGCACATCCACCACCGGAGAGGTGATGCTGATAGTGGTGTTTTACGAAGACGACCCGGAAAAACGCGACCGGCTTTTGAATCATATCGCCGACCGGTTTCCGGAAATTACCTCGCTGTTATACATTATTAATAGGAAAGCCAACGATACGATTACCGACCAGACCGTATGCGTTTTCAAAGGGAAAGACCATATTTTCGAGCAAATGGAAGGCCTGCGATTCAAAATCGGGCCGAAATCGTTTTATCAAACCAATAGCGAGCAGGCGTATAACTTGTATAAAATCGTCCGCGAGTTTGCCGGATTATCCGGCGTCGAACAAGTCTATGACCTTTATACCGGTACCGGAACGATTGCCAATTTTATCGCTAAAAATGCCGGCCGGGTAATCGGTATCGAATATGTCCGGGAAGCGATAGAAGACGCCGAAGCCAATTCAAAACTCAACGGGATTACGAATACGCTGTTTTTCGCCGGCGACATGAAGGATTTGTTGAATGTGGATTTCATTACCCGCTACGGCCGTCCGGACGTTATTATCACCGATCCGCCCCGCGCCGGAATGCACGCCGCCGTGATCGATACGATTTTATTTGCCGAACCGCAGAAAATCGTGTATGTGAGTTGTAATCCGGCTACGCAGGCGCGGGATCTGAATTTGCTGGATCAAAAATACCGCGTAACGCGCGTGCAACCGGTGGATATGTTTCCGCATACGCATCACGTGGAAAATGTGGTAGCGTTGGAATTAAAACCGGATTTCCATCATGTTCTCCATGATGCTCATGATTTTGGCTTGCCGGCGTAAGAGGTAAGTCGTCGGTTCGTTCGGATGAAGTTCGTTCGGGTCAATCAGACAGGCGGCTATCAAGGCCGATTGGGGAACGTCTAAGTAGCGGGCGGGAACGGCGAATGTTTTTTGCGCCATCGCTTCGGCGCCGAATACGGCGTTATCCATTTCTACAGAATTGAGATAGACTTCGAGGATGCGTTTTTTCCCCCAAACAAATTCGATGAGCGTTGTGAAATAAGTTTCCAGCCACTCGTGAAATAAACCGTTGCCCGGAAGCAAAAACACATTCATGGCCGTTCGTTGCGAAAGGGTAGTGTTTTCGACATACAGGATGCGTGCGCCGCGGTTGACGGTCAAATTGGTTTTATCGGCGTCGAATCCGTTATGAATCAGAAACAGATAATCTTCCGATGCAATAACGGCCTGTATTACATCGGGTGAAATTTCCGACAAGGGTTTCCATTGATGGCTGAAATGTACCGGTTCGCCCGAAACCAACTGTTTGACGTTCCGGACCAACATATACGGCGTATAATACACCGGAACGAATTTGTAAAGGATCACAAACAGCAAACTGAAGACAAACAGCAGCAAGAGGATGTTGCGGATTCCGCGAAAAATTTTTCCCAAGCTCTTTTTCATACCAACTGATTGACGATATGGATGGTTTGGCAAACCGTCAAGGCAGCCGTTTCGGTTCGCAAACGGGTATCGCCCAGAGAAACGGGTTGATAACCTTGCGATAAAGCCAATGCTATTTCTTCTTCGCTGAAATCGCCTTCCGGCCCGATCAGGATTCTTACATTTTCGCCTTTGCGACAGGCGCGGCTCAGGAATGGTTTTTCGCCCGGACGGCAATGCGGAACAAACTTTTGTCCGTCGAACGCTTGTTGGACATAGTGTTCAAAACCGATCATTTCCCGCAGTTCCGGCAGAACGGCTTTTTCCGATTGTTTCATGGCGGCGATCAGGATTTTCCGGATACGGTCGGTGTTCAACGTTTTTCGTTCGGAATAACGGGTGTTCAGGAAAGTAAGCGTATCGATACCCATTTCGGTAACTTTTTCGGCCAGCCATTCCATGCGGTCGGCGTTTTTGGTGGGCGCCACGGCGATTTCTATCCGCACCGGACAGGACGGTTTGGCTTCGATGGTTTCCGCTATTTGCAGTTGGCATCGTTTGGGATGAGCGTCTGTGATTTGCGCCTTGTAGAAATAGCCTTTGCCGTCGGTAACGTCAATCGCATCGCCCACCTGCCGGCGCAGAACTTTGACGCAGTGCTGCGATTCCTGTTCCGGTAACTCCGGTTGCAAAAGAATATCGGGCGCATAAAACAGTAACATATTATTTGAATTGAATGGTTTGAACGCCAATGAGTTTATCGTATCGTTCCCCCATCGGGCGGGCATAGACCATCACGCGGTATTCGTTTTCGGTTTGATAATAATTGCCTTCGATCAGCGCCGTCGATAGCGGCGACTCGGCGCTTTTTCGATGGACATACAGATAATTATAATACCCTTCTTTCAAGAGAACCGATTTGACGTAACCCCTGTCCGCCGCGCTGTATTCCATTTGCGAACGCTCATCCGGAAGGTTGTGGAATGCCTCGCTCAGGAGATACACCTTTTCCGAAAAAGGTTGATCGCAGGGAAGATAGAAATGCACAAACTGGTAATCGGCTTCGATATCCGAATCTTCGGCATCGTTGTTACGAACAAACATTCGTCCGTTGATATCTTCGTTGAACAGGTAAGAACGATGGCTTCGCAGCGCATCCGGTTTCAGGGTGGTGTGGAAATAGGGGTCGAAAAATTCAACGGCTTCGATGTGCAAACCGGCATAATGGATAGTGGTCATTTCAAAACTGCGGTATTCGTTGCCCGCTTCAAATATCAGCGCCGGCGAATGGTCGTACACCGCCTTTCGGTTTTGCACATTAAGCGGTTTGACTAAGGAAGCCGCATTGTCGAAACGATTGTTTTGCAGGACATAAACTTTTAAATCCTGCATCGGCGACTTAATATCGTTTCCGTAATTGATTTCAAAACTGACCGCCTGATACATCGTGTTGGCGCCCCTGTCGGTAACCGGCGATACTTGCATTTGAATACCGGTTTGCGGTTCAAGCACGGAAAAACACGCATTCAAAACCGGTTGAGAACCGTTTTGCGGCAGAATCTGCACGACGTAATTGCCGGATACTTTCAGCCGAACATTTTCATTGGGAATCAGCAGGCGGTAATTCACATAATCAAAAGTCGTAATGAACGAATGAGCGTAATCGTCCACCGGATAATTTTGCAATCCCTCCATATATTCCGGTTGAGTCAACTGCGAAGGCCGCCAATCGGCGTCGCAATGCAGAATGCGGTAAGTGTAATATTCGGGAGCGGCGTTTAACAAGTCGAAACTGATTTCAATGGCTTCG
>JAITAH010000261.1 GCA_031284225.1 Dysgonamonadaceae bacterium
TTGGTGAATCCTTTGGTGAAGTCGAAGCGGTAGCCGTCGATTTTGTATTCTTTTATCCAGTAAGCGCAAACGCTATCGACAAAAGCTTGTGTGTACTTGCTTTCATGATTGAAATCGTAGCCCCACGAATAAGTTGTATTGGGCGAAGAAACGTTGTACCACGGATTATCCGCCGAAGGATTGCCGTTGGCGCTTTGATACATCCGCACCAGCGGGCTTTGTCCGTAACTGTGGTTCAAGACCATGTCCATGATGACCGCCATACCGTTTTCGTGGCAGGCGTCGATAAATGCTTTGTAATCGGCAACGGTTCCGTAGGCTTTATCCGTTGCAAAATAAAAAGACGGATTGTATCCCCAACTGTCATTGCCTTCAAATTCGTTGAAAGGCATAAGTTCGACGGCATTTACGCCTAATTCTTTCAGATACGGCAGTTTCGCCTGCACGCCTTTGATGGAATGTTGTTCGGTAAAGTCGCGAATTAAAATTTCATAGACGACTAAATTTTTGGTGTCGCCGACCGCGTAATTTTGTATTTTCCAAGGATAAAGATCCGGTTGCGTAGTAACGGTCATCGCTATTTCGGTCGTTTTTCCCGCGGGATAAGCCATCGGATTAGGATAAATCGAAGCCGGAATATCCTTATCGTTCCAGGGGTCGGAAATTTTATGGGCATAAGGGTCGGCTATCCGAATAGATTGATCGATCAGGTATTGGCAAATGTATTCTTTATTCTTATCCAAGTTGCCGATTTTAATCCAAAAGCGGTCGCCGGCTTTATTCATTTTGCAAGCATCGGAAGTCGTCCAATTGTTGAAATCGCCAATAAGATAAACGTTTTGTTTCCGGGGAGCGAAAAGAACGAAAGCGAGGGAATCGTCGCTGATAATCGTAACGCCGTCCCGAAGATTTGCCGGCAACTTGGCCGCCGGATCCGGCATTTCCGCCGATTCTTGACAGGCAAACAGCAGGCAGGACAGCCATACAAAAGGATGGATGATGCGTTTCATGGATAATTTTATATAAAAGAAAGAGGTTGTCCGAACTTGCTTTTGTTGTCGCCCGGACAACCTCTTAAAAAATTATTGCTTCGTAATTGTATAGGTCTGTTCGTCCGGATTGAGCGTAATCAAATACGTACCGGCAGCAGAAACGGAAATATTATCGCCGCCTGCGGTTAACGTACCATTAGCGCCACCCAGATTGACGTCCCAAGCATTATTCAAACGGAATTTGAATCCGCCCGAAATCAGTTCCACCGTAATTTCCCATTGCAATGTTTGGTCGTTCCAAGTCATATCGGTATCGCTGTCCCAACCGGTGGGAGTAGCGTCGCCGATTACCCCCCAGGAATACGGAATCATTTCGATGGTAAGCAACGGTATATTCGCTGTAATTTTATGATAACCGGCGCCCGGCGATTTAATATTTGCGCCGCCGTCTGTTATCAAATTTACATTGTTGTCGCTACCCCATTTGTGATCCCAGGAACCGGAAACAGGAAGCAGCAGAAATTCGGAATTTGCTTCAGGAAAATTAAGATATCCAACATAGATACCATTGTCTATCAGTGAACTCAAGCGAGGACCGTTCGCATTATCCCACCCGTTGAATGCGCCGACCGTATAGATATACGATACTTGCGGTTCAAACGGAGTAACTGCTATCGTTTTCGCTTCCGAATAGACAGGCACAACTCCTGCATTCGATTGTTGATACTGAGTTGCATGCGTTTTCACCCGTACATCAATATTGGCGACCACGCCGGGCGTTAATCCAAGACTTGTTAATGCGGCATTCAATTCCTTGTACGTAAATTCGGCGCTGGTAACGCTACCTACTATGGGAGCGCCTAATGTTACCATCGGATTAAAGTTTGTTCCCTGACGGGCAATTTCAAACTGGCTGGCCATTGCCACCGGTGTGGAATAAGAACCCGGAGTAAAACCGATTGTGAATTTTTCGGAATTTACATTCGTTTTGTCAATGACTATCGTAGCCGGAACAATTCCAATAGCAGGCGCAGCCTTTGTACTTAATACCGGTAATTCTTTTTCTTCGCAAGAGGCGAAAAACAAACCCAATGCAACAACCGGCAATATAATTTTTATACTATTTTTCATACGTGAATAATTTTTTTAAAGGTCGTATGGAACTCGCATGATTTTTCTTATCATCAACTTGGTTGATTGAACAAAAAATCATGCTTCGTCTCATACTGTTCAACTTTTTAATATTTGTCATTTTGATCCAAATTCGTATTCGCATTAATATCCGAAGCCGGAATGGGATAGATATTGAAATGCGCATCCACGCCGCGACCAGCTTGTATGCCTCCTTTCCATTCCCAAATATAATTGCTTGACGTGAACAATCCGTAACGGACCAGGTCGGTACGGCGATGACATTCCCAATACAATTCGCGAGCGCGTTCGTCCAAAATAAACGTTGTTGTGAGTTGCGATTCGTCGATGGCAGAAACGCCGGCTCTTGTACGCAATTGGTTAATATAACCCACTGCTTCGCCTTTCGAACCGCCACCACGCACAATGGCTTCGGCATAAATCAAATATTGCTCTGCCAAACGGAACAAGGGAAAATCGGTATCGGCATACCTTCTGTCGGAGCCATTGATTACATTTTCAACGCTTGAACCGGATTTGATATTACGGTATTTATAAACCATCAACCCGTTGGTGAATGTAGTCGGGTCGTTTCCCAAAGCCGAATTTTCGCCTACGAACAAAAAGCGTTTATCATTCGTATCGAATTTCTCGGACAGTTCCTTGCGTATTCTGTAACCGCTCCAGTTGGAATTATCGTAAACACCGGATTCTATTATCTTATCCTGATATTTGACTTTATAATCACCATTGAAAGTACAGTTAATCAAGAAAGTCGTACCTCCGTCCAAGCGGCTTTTTGTACCGTCGTAAGCAATCGGAAGAATTACTTCCGGATTGTTTTTGTCGTTATCGGCAAGGAACAAATCTTCGTAATTAGCTTTCAAGGAATAACCGGCGTCGATGACTTTTTTAGCGTAAGAGGCCGCATCGTTCCAGCGAGCGGTTCCCGTATATACTTCGGCGTTGAGGTACAGGCGGGCAAGCAACGCATAAGCAGCCGCTTTATCGGCGCGGCCATAGTCGTTAGCTTTCGGTTCTTTCAACAAATTATTGTTTATCAAATCGAGTAATTCCGATTCTATATATTTGAATAATTCGGCGCGGTTGGTTTGATTCGGAAGAATACCTAACGCATCGTTTTCCGTTATAAAAGGCGGATTACCGAAAATATCCATCAATACCCAATAGTCGAATGCACGGATAAAACGGGCTTCTGCTTTGAAATTTTTAACTTCCGCACCCAAATCTTCTTTGGCATTCCGAATAAACTCATTGGCATACATGATTTGCATAACTACTCTATAATACAACCCCATGGTAAATTTGCCATCGGCGGAAAAATTGATGTCGTTCAATTCGGGAACGCCTGGATCATTCCAAAGACAATGCGCTTCTTCGGTAGGCAATTCCTGATGATTGAAAAAGTTGCGTAAAAAATCGGCGTTACTGCCTTCGTCAACACCCGGTATCGGCAAGTCGGTTTTTCCGTTCGGTCCTGCATTTCCGGTGGTCGTATAGGCAAGATATACTTTCGCTAATGCGCCTTTGGTGCCGTCAAGCGTTGAGAAAACCACTTCCGACGAAGAGGTATTTTCGGGATAAATATCCAAATCGGTACAGGAAAAAAGCATCGACAGGGGCGCTATTATTGCAATTAATTGATAAATATACTTTTTCATATTTTTCTTATTTTTAAATGATTAGAAATTAAGACCCAATCCAAGGCTGTATGTACGGGGATTCGGATAGAAATTATTGTCGATACCGTTCGTCATTTCCGGGTCTATACCCTCGTATTTTGTCAAAGTAAATACATTTTGAATCGTAAAGTTGGCACGTAAACCGATTTTACCTTGAACGATTTTTCCGAAATCGTAACCCAATTGGATATAGTCCATTTTCAAGAACGACGCATCCTGAATGTAATAATCCGACAACAATTGACGATTGAAGAAGTTCGAATTTAATCCATCTACCACATTGTTCGTCAAGAAATTATTCGGATTCAAGGTTTGCGAATAGTTACCCGCATCCGAATTGACGTTATTGTAAACATAATTTCCGATGCTTGAACGCAAGGCGGTGGCCAGCATCCAATTTTTGTAAGCAAATGTAGTATTGAAACCCATGTACCAGTCCGGAGCAGGCTTGTGATATAGATACAAATCCTGGTCGTTAATCACGCCGTCTTTTGTCAAATCTTCATAAACGCCTTCGATCGGTTTTCCGTTACTGTCGTACATTTGTTTATAAACATAGAACGAATTCGGCGCATAGCCTACTTTATGAATCTGAACCGTATTTCCCGTACCACCGGCAATTCCGCCTACCATAGCGCCTTTGTAATCCGAATCGGGACTATCGTTCAGCGACAACTGGGTAATTTCGGTATTATTGTAAGTGATATTGAAACCGAAATCCCACTGTATGTCTTTTGTTTCAAGGGCAACTATCCCAATGTTTCCTTCAACGCCCCAATTATCCATCGAACCGATATTTCTGACAATATAAGGCGTAAAGTTGCTTCCTGCGGGCAGCGGCACTTCGTTCAGCAAGTCAATCGTGCGTTTTTGATAATAATCAATGCTTCCATAAACTCGATTATTAACAAAACCCCAGTCCAGACCGATGTTCTTAGTCGTGGTCTGTTCCCATTTGCGGTTTGAGTCGTAACCGTTGGGACGCCATCCTGCATAGAATTTATCGCCAAATTGAACCTGTGCCGTCGGATCGCTCAATTCGTAAACGGGCAACCAGCCAAAATCACTGTTCAGTTCTTGCTGTCCGGTTATACCCCAGCCTAACCGAAGTTTCAAGTTGGAAAGGATTTCTACATTTTTCAGAAAATCTTCTTCATTGATACGCCAAGCCAAAGCTACCGATGGGAAAGTCCCCCAACGATTTTCGGGACTAAACCGCGAAGAACCGTCGCGACGAATGGTAGCGGTGAGCAAATATTTTTCAAAAAGATTGTAATTCAAACGACCGTAGAACGAAATCAAACGGTTATGTGGAGGAATAATTGTTCCTGCTTCTTTGTCAACAGTAACATTATCAAAATAATATTCGTCAAAGGGTTTGTCTTTGGTTTGCCAATCCTGCCAGGTATAACCTCCCATTACTTCGATGCGGTTTGCATCGTTCAGCTGTTTGGTATAGTTCAAATAAAATTCCAGCAAAAGATTTTGCTTCTTTTGGTCGAATTGGGTTCTTCTGCCGTTCGGATAGTATTCCGGCGACCAGGGTTGGGTAATCACGTTTCCTTTCCCTTGCGAAAGGTCGTAACCCAGATTCAGATTGGCACGCAACTCCGGCAAGCAATGAAACTTATAATCCAATTGCAGATTCCCGATGCTACGGTAAACATCCGATTGGTCGTCTTTACCGTAAAGCAGCGAAACAGGGTTTTTCGTTGCCATCGTATTATAAGCGCCCGAGGCGTCCACCCATTGCCAATAACCATTATAATTATTAAATCCGTCGGTTGTAACGGGTTTCGTCGGGTCCATGCGCAAAGCGGCGCCGATGGCGTTACCGTTTCCAAAACGCGAATGAGTATAAGTTCCTTTTAAATTAACATTGACCGATAAATGTTTATCCAGGAAAGTCGGCGACAAAGCGACAGCAAAAGTTCCTCGCTGCATGTTGTCCGTATCCAAAATACCGTCTTGACTGATAAATCCGGCAGATAGCCTGTAAGGCAAAATTCCGGCAGCGCCGTTGATACTGATATTGTTATCGGTCGTAAAAGCATTGCGGAAAATTTCCTTTTGCCAATCGGTATTGGCTGTTCCGAGCAAACCGACATATTCTGCCGCTTTATCGGCGTTGTAGCGTTGTTGTGCCTGTTCGGTAACCACTTGTCTGAATTGGTCGGCAGAAAGCACTTCCACGCGACGAGCAATTGTAGCAATTGAGTTTTGGGTAGATACATCCACTCTTACTTTTTGACCGGATTCTCCCTTCCCGAAGTCTCCCTTTTTGGTTGTAATAATAATCACGCCATTCGATGCACGGGAGCCGTAAATAGCCGTAGCGGAAGCATCCTTCAATACGTTCATCGATTCGATGTCATTGGGATTGATGGTTGATAACGGATTAGTTACCCCGGAAATGTCGCCGTTGGCCATCGGCATCCCATCAATTACGATCAGCGGGTCGTTGCTTGCATTCAATGAAGCGCCCCCACGAATACGGATTTGATTACCGCTTCCCGCACGTCCGCCGGTAGAGGTTATTTGCACGCCTGCCACCTTACCTGTAATGAGCGAAGTTGGATTGCTTATCAACCCTTTTTGAAAATCTTTCGCGCCAATGGCCGTAATCGAACCGGTCAAATCGCCTTTTTTCATTGTACCGTAACCGATAACCACCAATTCATCCAGTAATTGATTGTCTTCTTTCAACAACACATCCACGACCGGACGACCGCCTATCGGTATTTCCTGGGTCATATATCCGATATACGAAATCACCAATACCGCATTGTTTGCAACTTCTAACTGGAAATTACCGTCGATGTCCGTTACCGTACCGATAGTAGCGCCTTTTACAGCGATTGTCGCCCCAATTACCGCTTCGCCGGTAACGTCTGTTACCGTACCGGAAACCCGACGCACATCCTGAGCAGATACATTCAAGGAAATCAACACACCTATAAATAGAATACAAGCCCGTTGAAACCCTCGCACAAGTAGTTTTTCCTTTTGTTTCATGATACTGTTTAATAAATGAATAAAATATTTAATGGGACAAATTTATATAGCAAATCAAAATTAAAAAAATTAATCAAAGAAAAATCAAAGTCGAAAAAAATGTCAATTTATTAATTATAAAGACATTTAGTGTGTTCCAAAGGATAAAAAATCAAAAACCGATCTTAGCCGATTTTCAAGATCTGTTCTTCCAGCGAGTCTTTAAAAAAGGATTTATTTTTCATCCGCGACCGATAGGTGTAAATGGTAGCAATGGAACAGCGCAGAAACAGCGCGATTTTGGCATTATCGTTAATTCCCAACCGGATAAGCGCATAAATCCGTAATTCGGTATTCAGCAATTCGCCCCCTTTGACCGTTTGTTTCTCTTCTTCCGGAAAAAGGGCGTTAAAATCTTCGATAAAGGTCGGATAAAGCCGCAGAAAAGTTTCGTCGAAATGGTCGTAAAACTCGCGCAATTCGTTGTCGATGTATTTGGTCGATTTGAGCATGGCATAGAGTTCTTCCACTTTGCCGGCGTTGGCAATCCGGTTCAGACTGCGGCGATAGTTATCTAACTTTTCAATATAATTGGAACACAGGTCGATGAATTTGCCCAAATAGGCCTCTTTCACCCGGTTGGTTTCCGACATTTGCCGGTTTACGTGCAGCAGTTCACTGTTCAAATCGTGCAGTTGGGTATTGGTCGTTTGTAAATCGGCATTCAACTTCTGCAATTTCAGATTGGTATGGTACAGTTCTTTCCGGATGCGGGCAATCCGGCGCATTTGCCGGTAAACATAAATAACCGCCAGTAGCAGGAATATCAGTAAAATACTTGCCAACAACACATAGAGTTTCAATTCCTGTTTCTGCTTCATGGCTTTCGCCTGATAGGCGCTGTCGATAATCGGAAAAATCTTGGTAATTTCATACGTCCTGAAACGGGCGTTGCAAAACGCAGCATCGTTAATCGACGACTGGATGTAGCGGTAAGCGCGGTCGATATCGCCCTCCTGATACAAAATCAACGCCAATGCGTGCGTGGATGTATTTTCTTTGATGGCATTTTTAATATCGCAGATCGCCGAAACGGCATAAAATTTCTTTTGCATCTCCGGATGGCCTTCTTTCTGGTAAATCGTAGCGAGGATATTGGCAAAGATCGCCCGTTCGTGGGTTTCCTCTGCCGACTGTGCCAGCAGGTCGAGCAGGATTTTTTCAGCTTCCGAGAGCCGGTTTTCATCGGTTAATTTCTCGGCAGTCAATATCTGCCGCTGTTTGGATCCCGAAGGAGCGATTTGCAGCAACGAATCTCGGTAGAGATTGCTTAACTCATAATACTCGTTATGCCTGTCGGCCTGCGCATTGGCATAATACCGGTACAACTGTTTATAGGCTTCGTAATAGTTCCGCAACAATTCTTCCGACAAGTAATCGAACCGGCTCCGATCGAGGCTTTCCAGATTCTGGATAGATTCAAAAAATTTACCGGATTGCCAGTAGAGATACGACAAGTCTAATTGCGTTTCATAGACGCAGGTTTCGTTCTGCAACCGCCGGGCAATCGTCAAATTATTTTTCAAGTACAGGAGCGCCGAATCCGTTTGATAAGCCTTATATTCCGCATAAATCTGCCGGTTAATAGCATAGCGTTGATGAAGCGTTAAATCCGGAATATTCAACATCTTCTTCTTTTCTTCGATTTGTTTTTCTTTTTCCAGCCTATAAGCTTCTTTATGATTCAATACATATTCCAAGATCTGAAAAATGGAATCATTTTCAGACCGCGCGAGCGCCTGATGGGTAATGACTAAGGCTAATACAAGACATGTAGCGAATTTGTTCATCTTGCCAACGAAACTGTTATGACTACAAATGTACGTGAAATAATTGATATTACATACAGGCGGGGGAAAATAACGGTCCGGCATATATGTCAATAGAAATTTGGTATTACCTCTTGCCCCTTACAGGGCATTCCTATCAATAAAACGGCATACCTTAGCCACAACAAAACCTCGTTAGAGGTTGCATATTATCATTGTTGTTTAACAAACTAACCAATGAGGCCTTTAACCGGATTAAAGACGGAACACGAAATCTATGTGCATGTATGGATTTACTATTATTCTTTTGTTGTGAAACGCCTACGGCGTAGCGGGTTTGTATGTCTGTTTGTCATTTTCTATTGACAAGGATACTCTACGAGTATTTTAAACAAAATGAAGCAAAAAGCAATTCGGAAAAAGGCGCTCGGCGATCGATACGGCGTATCCCGTCATTGCGAGCCGGCAGGCGAAGCAATCCTGATATTTATTGTTTTCCGGTCTGTTTCGCTTCGCTCGATGACGGAACGCGACACTAACAATGCACGATCCGGATGGTATTGCACTAAAAAAGCGTTCACGAACCTATATTCGCAAACGCTTCTTCTTCTTATTTTATAACATGAAATCGCTATTCTGCTTTTGGCGCTTCTTCTGCCGTCGGGGTTTCTGCTGCTGCCTGAGCTTCTTCGACTGCCGGTTCCTCTGCGGCCGGGGTTTCCGTTTCGGCCGTTGCTACAGCCGTCGGTTCTTCTTCAACAGTCGCCGGTTCAACCGGTTTTTCTTTTTCCTTTGCTGCCGACTTTGCCGGAACAGGAGCAGCATCCAATTTCGTTGTTTCTACCGCAGGCGCGTCCGCTTTTCCGGAGCCTCTCCGTGAACGGCGCGTTTTCGAAGCCGCTTTTTTCGGCGCTTTCAGCATCAATTCGTTGTAGTCCACCAATTCGATAAAACACATATCGGCATTATCACCCAACCGGTTGCCGGTTTTAATAATACGGGTATAACCTCCCGCACGATCACCGATTTTTTGCGAAATTTCTTTGAACAATTCCGTTACGGCGTATTTGTCATGCAATTCCTGAAATACAACACGCCGCGAATGGGTGGTATCTTCTTTCGATTTGGTAATCAACGGTTCTACATATTTGCGAAGCTCTTTCGCCTTAGCCAATGTCGTAAATATTCGTTTGTGCAGGATGAGCGAAACAGCCATATTGGATAGCAAGGCTGCCCGGTGGGAATAAGTACGCCCTAAATGATTGATTTTATTATTGTGTCTCATTGTTTTATTAATCTTTATCTAATTTATACTTAGCGATATCCATACCGAAATTCAGATCTAAACGTTCGAGCAGTTCGTCCAATTCGGTCAATGATTTTTTGCCGAAATTACGGAATTTCAGTAAATCATTTTTCTGATACCGTACAAGTTCTCCCAAGGTTTCCACATCGGCCGCTTTCAGACAGTTGAGCGCCCGAACCGACAAATCCATATCCGTCAGGCGCGATTTCAGCAACTGACGCATGTGCAGGATTTCTTCGTCAAACTCGTCATTCGATTCGGGGCCGGTTTGTTCCAGATGAATTTTTTCGTCGGAAAACAACGCAAAGTGATGAATCAGGATACGAGCGGCTTCTTTCAGCGCTTCTTTCGGATGAATGGAGCCATCGGTGGTAATTTCGATGGTCAATTTTTCGTAGTCCGTTTTTTGTTCCACACGGAAAGACTCGACGGTATATTTGACATTCACAATCGGCGAAAAACTCGAATCGATTGCTATCTGATTGATTTCGTCGTTTTCCGTCCGGTTTTCTTCGGCCGGCACATAACCGCGTCCTTTACCGATGGTTAATTCCATTTTCAAGTGCGCGCTCTTATCCAGATGAGCGATAACAAACTTCGGATCCAACACATCGAAACCGGCCAACTGTTTGTCGATATCTTCGGCCGTAAATTCTTCCACTCCCGAAATATTAACAGTAACTTTTTCGGTTTCAATATCTTTTACCGTTTGCTTGAATCGAATTGTTTTCAGATTGAGGATAATGTTGGTTACATCTTCCAAAACGCCCGGCACCGCTGCAAACTCATTATTGACGCCATCTATCTTAATCGAAGTAATGGCATAACCCTCTAAGGGAGAGAGAAGGATACGACGAAAGGCATGCCCGATCGTAATTCCATAACCGGGTTCCAAGGGACGAAATTCAAATTTACCGAACCGGTTGTCCGCCTCCAACATCAAAACTCTATCGGGTTTTTGAAATGCTAATATTGCCATAATAACCGGTTATTTAGAATATAATTCGACGATTAACTGTTCTTTGATATTTTCAGGAATAT
>JAITAH010000263.1 GCA_031284225.1 Dysgonamonadaceae bacterium
TTAGGCGTTAGCTTTCTGTTAAGCGGAATGCATAGCTATTTATAGTTTCCGGGTGCGCCGTTTCCTGACGGCTTTCCCCAAGATGAATATTTACAACCTTGTATTTTAAGTCGAATGAATTTTTTAATTAGATTTCAAACAGAAAAAGAACACAAAACCTTCAAAATGCGATAGTCAATTGTCGTTCATAAGGTAAGAGCGTGAAACTGGTTCGGTGATAAGGGGATATTCCGAAATCGGCAAGGGCTTTCCGGTGCTTTAGGGTAGGGTAGCCTTTGTTTTCTTTCCAATGGTAATACGGAAATTCTTCGTGCAGGCGGAGCATATATTCGTCGCGGTGCGTTTTTGCGAGTACCGAAGCCGCGGCAATGGCCATGTATTTGCCGTCGCCTTTCACAATTGTCGTATGCGGAATGTTTTGATAATTTTTGAATTGGTTGCCGTCTATTAAAAGGTGTTCCGGACGGGTTTTCAGTTCATCCAATGCCCTGTGCATCGCCAGTAAAGAGGCGTTGAAGATGTTGATTTCGTCGATTTCCCGATGGGAAACGATGCCGACCGCCCAATCAACCGCTTCTTTTTCGATGAGCGGCCGCAACGCGTCGCGTTGTTTTTCGGTCAATTGTTTGGAGTCGTTCAATGTTTCGCAGATAAAATCCGGCGGAAGAATGACGGCGGCGGCAAAAACCGGGCCGGCTAAGCAACCGCGTCCGGCTTCATCGCAGCCCGCTTCGAGAAGGCGTTTATTTAAGTATGGTAATAACATAATAACCGAATAATCAGTTAATTAAAACATCTTTTGCACCTGTTCTATACCGGAAACTAAGGCGTCGATTTCTTCTTCGGTATTATAAAAAGCCAGCGAAGCCCGGATGGTTCCTTCGATGCCCAGCGCATCCATCAGCGGTTGAGCGCAATGATGCCCGGTGCGGACGGCGATTCCCAGGCGGTCGAGCAGCAGTCCCATATCGTAAGGATGGATGTTGCCGACTAAGAACGAGAGGACGGCGCTTTTGCGAGGAGCGGTTCCGATCAGTTGCATGCCTTCGATTTGCATTAATTTTTCGGTGGCATAATGCAGCAAATGCTCTTCGTAGTTTCCGATAGTTTCCAGTCCGATGCTTTCGATGTAGCGAATGGCCTCCGCCAAAGCCGCCGAACCTACATAATCGGGCGTACCGGCTTCAAATTTGAAAGGTAATTCGTTAAAAGTCGTTTTTTCGAAGGTAACCTGCGCGATCATTTCCCCGCCGCCCTGATACGGAGGTAATTGATCTAACCAATTTTCTTTTCCGTACAATACGCCTATGCCGGTCGGCCCGTACATTTTGTGCGAGGAAAAAGCTAAAAAATCGCAATCCAAAGCCTGTACGTCAATGGGAAGGTGCTGGACGGATTGAGCGGCGTCGATCAATACCGGAACATTGTAATTATGCGCCAGGCGAACAATTTCCGCTACCGGATTAATCGTTCCCAGCACATTGGATACGTGCGTCAGGGCGATCAACTTGGTTCGGGACGAAATTCGTTCCTCGATATCTTCCAGCCGTATTTCGCCGGTAGCGGATATCGGGACTACGTTGAGCGCAATACCGGTAATGTCTCGTTGAATTTGCCAGGGAACGATATTGGCATGATGTTCCATGGCCGTCAGGATGATTTCATCGCCCGCGCGGCATTGCGAACGGCAAAAACTGCCGGCCAAGAGATTGATGGAGCCGGTAGCGCCGCTGGTGAAAATAATTTCGTTCGCTTTGGCCGCCCGGATATAACGTTGTACCGTTTGGCGTGCGTCTTCGTGGGCTTGCGTCGCCAACTGGCTCAAATGATGCACGCCCCGGTGAATATTAGCGTTGATGGTCGAATAGACTTCCTCTATTTTCCGGATGACGCTCAGCGGTTTTTGAGTCGTAGCGGCATTGTCCAAATAAACTAACGGTTTTCCGTAAACCTGTTGTGTCAAAATCGGAAAATCCCTGCGCAGAGCGTTCGTATTTAAATACATCCTTGACATTTTATTAATTCTCCTCTGAATCGTTTATCAATCAATAATTTTAGTCGTTCGCGCAGGCCTTCGATCCGGATGCTTTGCAACACGTCGTTGGTGAACGCAATTTTAAGCAACAAGATGGCTTCGGCTTCCGGAATCCCGCGGGAGCGCATATAAAACAGAGCGTTTTCGTCCAATTGTCCCGTGGTCATTCCGTGCGAACATTTCACATCGTCGGCGTAAATTTCCAGTTGGGGCTTCGAAAACATCCGGCAACGGCGATTTCCCAGCAGGTTTCGGTTGGTTTGACAGGCTTCCGTTTTTTGTGCATCCGGCGCAACGACGATTTGCCCGTTGAAAGCGCCGGTCGCTTCGTCGTCTAAGAGGTATTTGAACAGTTCTTTACTCCGGCATTGCGGCGCAATATGATTGATTTGCGTAAAATTATCCACTTGCTGATTTTGGTCGGCAATAGCGATTCCGTTGAGGTGCAATTCCGCCTGCGGGCCGTTTAAATCGACCTGATAATTATTGCGGGTAATGCCATTGTTCAAAGTGATGTTGTTGATTATTACGGTAGAAGATGCTTCCTGTTGGACGAAATTGGCCGTTAATCGGATGGCGTTCCGGTTACTTTCTTCCAGTTCGTAAAAATCGAACGAAGCATTTTCCCCGGCATAAATTTCGACGACTTGCGTAGCGGCCAACGCCGGCTTTTCGACGGTAGCGTGGTCGCAGACTAATAATTGCGCCTGTGCGCCGGGTTCGAGGATAACGAGGATTCGCCGATTGGTCAACGAATGGTTCGTACCGCCTGAAATGTTGGTTAGTTGAAAGATTTTTCCCGCAACCGTATTTTTCGGGATATATAAAACGTAACCGTCCTGCACAAACAGCGTGTTGAAGGCCGACAATCCATCGCCTTTTTCGGCGGCCAGCCGGTTAAAATAGGCAGAAAAGACCTGCGGATATTGTTCGGCAAAAACATTCAAGCTTCCCGAAAAAACGCCGGACGGAATATCCGTTTCGTCTTTTGCGTCGTAAAACCAGCCGTTGACGATATACTGTTTGAAAGCGTTCAAGTTGGCAAGTGTGCAGGGGAAAATCCGCCGGGGATCGAGCGTTTGGGAAGAAGGATTCAGATAAAAACCGAAATCCGCTTTCAATAAACCGGCAATATCGGTATATGCGTAATTTCCCGATGGCCGTGTGTCCGGAAATCCGCTTTGCCGGAAAGTTTCCAACGCCTTTTCTCGCCGCGCGTTCAGGAGCGGAGCGCAGAACCGGTTGATCCGGTCGCGATGCTGTTCAAAAAAATCGATATATTGTTTCATTTCAGCCAGTCGTAACCTTTTTCTTCCAGTTCCAGCGCCAGGTCCGGGCCGCCGGATTTAATGATTTGTCCGTTATACAAAACGTGAACGGCGTCCGGTTGAATATAATCCAGCAACCGTTGGTAGTGAGTAATAACAATCGTCGCATTGTCCGTCCGTTTCAATTGATTGACGCCGTGGGCTACGATGCGCAACGCATCGATATCCAGTCCGCTGTCCGTTTCGTCCAGGATAGCCAATTTCGGTTCGAGCATAGCCATCTGGAAAATCTCGTTGCGTTTCTTTTCGCCGCCCGAAAAGCCTTCGTTTACAGAGCGGTTCACCAGATTTTTGTCTAATTCGACGAGCGCCTGTTTTTCTCGCATTCGTTTCATGAAGTCGCCGGGCGAAAGTTCCGGTTCGCCCTTGCATTTCCGGTGTTCGTTGACGGCGGCGCGCATAAAATTGACCATACTCACGCCGGGAATTTCTACCGGATACTGGAAACTTAAAAACAGGCCGAGGCACGAACGCTGTTCCGGCAACAGTTCCAGCAAGTTTTGTCCTTCAAACGTAATTTCCCCGGCGGTAACTTCAAATGCGGGATTGCCTGTCAATACGGCCGAAAGCGTACTTTTGCCGGAGCCGTTCGGCCCCATAATCGCATGTACTTCGCCCGCGTTGATGTGCAGATTCAATCCTTTTAATATTTCGGTTCCATGAATAGATGCATGGAGATTTTTAATTGTCAACATCTTAAATAAATTTAGTACAAAATTACGGTTTTTTTCTCAGATTTCCATTGGAGGGAGGATAAAAACGCCGGTTCGGGCGTTTGGCGCACGGTAGTCGGTTTTTTGATACACTCTGCCGGGTTGAAAATTAAACATGAATACGTTTATACAAGAAGAAAAGCAAACAAAATGGATGTATCGTCGCACATGCGATTCAGCGTTTGGAATCAGACAGGTATTCAAAAAAACAATCTTCCAATCTGATAAATGCCGAATGCTGCCAGCCACGCGATGGCAGTGGTGTAAAACACGGTGAATAGCGCCCACCGGCCTCCGGCTTCGCGGCGAATGGCCGTCAACGCCGCCACGCAAGGGAAATAGAGCAAGATAAAAATCATGAACGAATAGGCCGTAAGCGGAGTAAACGTTTGTTGTTCGGAAAGTTGTGTTTTTAAATTGAGCGAATTTTCATCCGCATCCGGGTCGGATTGATACATAACGCCCATCGAACTGACAACGATTTCCTTGGCGGCCATCCCGGTGAGAATACTGATACCGGCCTGCCAATTGTAGCCCAGCGGCTTCAGAGCGGGTTCGATAAAATGTCCCAGCTGTCCGATGTATGAATTTTCCAGTTGCGCTTGCGGATTATCGGTTGCCGCGTTCCGGGGAAAATACCCCAGCGCCCAGATAATCAGGGATGCAACCAAAATAATCGTACCCATTTTCTGGAGGTATTGCACGCTTTTGCTCCAGGTATGCGTACCAATATTCCGCAAAGTCGGCCAGCGGTAAGGGGGCAATTCCATAACAAAAGGAATGTCCTGTTTCTTAAACACGGTTTTATTGAACAGTTTAGCCATCACGATGGCAATCAATACGCCGGTTGCGTAAATGCTGAGCATAATCAACCCTTGATGACCGGAAAAGAAGACGGATATGAGCAGAATATACACCGGCAAACGGGCGCTGCACGACATGAAGGGGATAATTAACATCGTCAGCAAACGGTCTTTCCGGTTTTCGAGGGTGCGGGTGGCCATGATGGCCGGCACGTTGCAACCGAAACCCATCAGCATCGGGATGAACGATTTGCCGTGCAACCCGATTTTGTGCATTAACTTATCCATGATAAACGCCGCTCGCGCCATATAGCCGGTATCTTCCATCAACGAAATGCACAAAAAGAGTATCAGGATGTTGGGAAGGAAAACAATGACGCTTCCCACGCCGCCGATAACGCCGTTGGTCAGCAAATCGCGGAAAATGCCTTCGGGCGTCATCTCCCGGATTCCCCGGTTGAGGGCTTCTACGCCCGTCCCGATCCATTCTACCGGATAACTGCCCAGCACGAACGTGGCTTCAAACATCAACCACATCAGAAAGAGGAAGATAGGAATGCCCCACCATTTGTGCGTCAACAGCCGATCGGGCCGGTAACCCTGCATTTCGGGATGTTCCGAAGCGGCTTGATAGGTTTCTTTCAACGCCCCGCGGATGAAAGCGTATTTAGCGTCGGCAATCTGTTCGGCAAAAACCTTGTCCTCTTCCAGCAATTTAATAGCCACATACCGGGAATGGAACTGGTCGGTCAAAGCCGGATTTTGTTTGATTTTCTCCTTCGCTTTTTCGATCTCGCGGTTAATATCTTCGCCGTAGTTGATATGAATGTGCCGGTAAACCGGCTCGTTTTCTTCGTAGAGATGGATGACTTTTTCCATCAAAGCGTCGATGCCCTTGCCTTTAGAAGCAATGGTGGGAAGGATGGGAATGCCGAGCATCCGGCTCAGGTGTTCGTAATCGAACCGGTCGCCTTTCTTACTCAATTCGTCGTACATATTCAGGGCGATAATCACCTTGATATTCATGTCGATAAGTTGAGTGGTCAGGAAGAGGTTTCGCTCCAGATTGGAAGCGTCTATGACATTGATAACAACGTCGGGCATCGTTTCGGTCAGGTGTTGGCGAACAAATCGTTCCTCCGGCGAATATTCCGAAATCGAATACGTGCCGGGCAAATCCGTCAAGTCGATACGGTAGCCGTTTTTATAAAAATGCGCCGTTTTAATATCGACCGTTACGCCTCCGTAATTACCGACCCTTTCCTGTTTGCCCGTAGCATAATTAAAAAGTGAAGTTTTACCGGAATTGGGATTACCGACCAAAGCCACCTGAATGGTTTTACTTTTTTCCTTTACTTTTCGGACTATATCGGCGGCCAGCAAAGTTCCCTCATAAGGCGTATTTTCGTTCGAATCGGTTTCGTCTTCGCCGACCACCTCAATCATACGCGCTTCGCTCAAGCGGAGCGATACGCGGTATCCCATCAATTCATATTCGATCGGGTCTTGAAAAGGGAAAGGCGCTTTTTTGATGGCTTTTACCCGCGTGCCATGGACGAAACCCATTTCGGTGATGCGTTTACGAAATGCGCCATAGCCTTTCACCTTGGCGATGATAGCGCTTTCGCCGATGGCCAAGTCGGACAGATACCGGATTTCTTCCTTCAAATGTTCCATATTGTTTTGAATCGGGTGCAAAGGTACGGATTTCGCCGCAACGGAGCAATCCCGAATAATGGGGAATATAGAGAAGGCGTTATCCTTACTTATGGGGATATTTAAATCGTTTTTCCACGTCTTCGCCGGATAAGATCGACAGGACGACTTTCCCGTCCGGCGTATAGTTCGGTGAAGAAGAAGCGAATAATCGGGCAATCAACGATTGCGCTTCATCGTCCGAAAGCCGTTTGCCGTAGGGAATGGCCGCTTTTTGCGCCAGCGCGAGGACTAAAGCTTCTGCGATTTCCTCCTGCACTTCGCATCCGGTTTCGAGCGCCTTGTCCACCATATCCTGAAGCGTTTCGACCGGATCTATAATTTCCAGTCCCGCAGGAATGCCGTTGATCGAGTACGAATGGCCGCCTAAATCGGCCAGATCGAAGCCGATAAACGCCAGATCGTCCAGCAGGAACGGCAATATGGTGGCTTCTTTCGGCGTAAAGGCAATAATTTCAGGGAAAATCAGTTTTTGCGAGATACCCTGTTGCCGGTTCATTCGCTGCGAATAATCGTCGTAAAGGATGCGAATATGCGCCCGGTGTTGGTCGATGATAGCCAAACCCGATTTCAGAGAAGTAATCAGGTAGCGGTCTTTAAAAGGCAAAACGTCGCGGTTAACCGCTTCTTCCCGAAAGCCGGTACGGAGCAAAGCATCTTCCGCATCCGCATCCGGATTATGAAAAACCGGCGGCTGATCGTATAGCTGTTCCCAATTGGAAGAAGAACGTTCGTGCGGACGGTTTTCTTTAAAAGGATTGTAATCCGGACGAAAAGAAACTTTGGGAGGTTCGACGGACGTTTGCTGTCCGGTATAAACCGGCAGTTCGATCGCTCCCTCGCGGTCAAATTCCAAACCGGGAACGGCAATGGCTTCTTTCACCGCCGAGGCAAGTACTTGAAAAAGCATCTGCTCGTCTTCAAATTTGATTTCCGTTTTCATCGGATGAATATTCACGTCGATACTGCCCGGATCAATTTCGATGTAAATAAAATAATTCGGTTGATTGCCGGCGGGAATAAACGGTTCAAAAGCCAGCATCACGGCGCGATGGAAATAAGGATGGCGCATGTATCGTCCGTTGACGAAGAAATATTGTGCGGCGCCCCGCTGTCTGCTCGAATCGGGCGTTCCGATAAAGCCGGAAATCGTGATAAACGAAGTCTGAATATGAACGGGCAACAAATGTTGAATAATTTTTTTCCCCATCACATTTGTAACTCGTTGTTTCAGAATGGATATCGGTAGCGAAAGCACTTCCGTATCGTTGTGCCGGAGGCTGAAAGCGATTTGCGGATACACCAGCGCCACCCGTTCGAATTCTGCAAGGATATTCTTAAATTCTTTTTCGTTGGATTTAAGGAATTTCCGTCGTGCCGGAACATTGAAAAAGAGGTTTTTGACGGCAAAATTGCTGCCGACGTTCATGGCAATGCTTTCCTGTTTTTCGAATTGCGAACCGGCGATATGAATCAGCGTGCCGGTTTCGTCTTCCTTCCGCCGGGTTTTTAATTCCACTTGTGCTACTGCGGCGATGGACGCTAAGGCTTCTCCCCGGAATCCCATCGTGCGCAAAGCAAACAAATCGTTGGCTGTGCGTATTTTAGAAGTGGCATGCCGTTCAAACGACATACGTGCGTCGGTTTCCGACATGCCTTTTCCGTTGTCGATGACCTGAACGAGCGTCCGTCCGGCGTCTTTAATGACGACCTGAATGGTATCGGCTCCCGCATCGACAGCATTTTCCACCAACTCTTTGACCACCGAGGCAGGCCGTTGAATCACTTCGCCCGCTGCAATCTGGTTGGCAATCGCATCCGGTAACAGATGGATGATATCGCTCATAACAATTTTTTGGATAATTCCTCAAGCATATCTTTGGTCATCGTTTCCAAATCGTAATGCGGCTGCCAGTCCCATTCTTCCCGGGCGCAAGTATCGTCCAAGCGGTTCGGCCAGGAATCCGCTATCTGCTGTTTCAACGGATCAATATTATAAACCATTTGGAAACGGGGATAATACTTTTTGATTTCGTTATAAAGCCTTTCCGGATCGAAACTCATTGCCGTTACATTAAAAGAATTTCGATGAATTAATCGGGAGGGATCGGCTTCCATCAGGTTGATAGCGGCGTCTAAGGCGTCGGGCATATACATCATATCGAGGAAAGTGCCTGCCTGTACCGGACATTCGAAGATTTCGCCTTTCACCGCTTTGTAGAAAATTTCTACGGCGTAATCGGTGGTTCCGCCGCCGGGTAGAGCGACATTGGAAATCAGTCCGGGATAGCGAACCGATCGGGTATCCACCTGCCAATGTTCAAAGTAATAATCGTTGACTAATTCGCCCAGCACTTTGGTAATGCCGTAGATGGTGTTGGGGCGTTGAATGGTATCCTGCGGCGTGTTGTCTTTGGGCGTGTTGGGGCCAAAAGCGCCGATAGAACTGGGGGTAAAAACGCCGCATTTGTATTCGCGGGCAACATCTAAACAGTTCATCAAACTGCCGACGCCGACGTCCCATCCTAATTTCGGGTTTTTTTCGGCAGTGGCCGAAAGAATGGCAGCCAGGTTATAGATAGTGTCTATGTCGTACTTCCGGACGGCGTCGGCAATTTGGTTGATTTGCTGCGCATCGATAGGTACGGTGGGGCCTGCCTCGAAAAACCCTTCGGGATAGGGAGGAGCATAATAACCGCAGACAACATTGTTTTCACCATAAATCGAACGCAAGCGCGTAGTTAATTCCGTACCGATTTGGCCGGTACTTCCAATAATTAATATTTTTTTCATTCAATAACAGATAATTCTTTTCCAATTTTTGTAAAAGCTTCGATGCATTTGTCCAAATCCACTTTTTCATGTTTGGCGGAAAGTTGTACACGGATACGCGCCTGTCCTTTCGGTACCACAGGATAATAGAATCCGGTAACATAGATGCCTTCTTCCAACATCCGGGCGGCCATGTCCTGCGACAATTTTGCGTCGTACAACATCACGGCGCAAATAGCCGATTGTGTCGGTTTGATATCGAAGCCTGCGGCCAGCATTTTGTCCACGAAATAAGCGGCATTGGCATGTAGTTTATCCTGTAATTCGTTAGACTGTTCCAGCATTCGGAAGGTATAAATACCGGCGCCTGCCACCGACGGCGGTAAGGAATTGGAAAACAAATACGGTCGCGACCGCTGGCGCAACATTTCGATGATTTCTTTTTTTCCGGTAGTAAACCCGCCGATCGCGCCGCCGAACGCTTTTCCGAGCGTGCCGGTCAGAATTTCAATTTTTCCCCGCAAGTTGAATTGCTCGGTCGTTCCTTTTCCGGTTTTTCCCACCACGCCGGCCGAATGAGATTCATCGACCATGACCATTGCCTGGTATTTCTGGGCTAATTCATAGATTCTGTCCAAGGGCGCGACGTTTCCGTCCATAGAAAACACGCCGTCGGTAACGATCAACCGGAAGCGTTGCGCTTGAGCCGTTTGTAGTTGGGTTTCCAGATCTTCCATGTTGGCGTTGGCGTAGCGGTAACGAACCGCCTTGCATAAACGCACACCGTCGATAATGGAAGCATGATTGAGCGTATCGGAAATGATGGCGTCTTCTTCCGTCAACAGCGGTTCAAAAATACCGCCGTTAGCGTCAAAACAGGAAGCGTAAAGAATCGTGTCTTCCGTGCCGAAAAAGTCGGCGATGGTTTTTTCGAGTTCCTTGTGCAAGTTCTGTGTGCCGCAGATGAAACGGACGGACGACATGCCGTAGCCCCGTTCTTTCATGGCTTTTCCGGCGGCGTCAATCAATCCCGGATGGTCGGCCAATCCCAGATAATTATTCGCGCAGAAATTCAATACTTCCTCTCCGTTTTGCAAACGGACTTTTACGGATTGCGGAGAGGCAATGATCCGTTCTTCCTTGTATAGACCCGCTGTTCGGATGGCAAGGATTTCGTCCGCTAAATACTGTTGAAAATGAGTGTAGTTATTCATATTTCTTATAAGTTGTGTAGGTGATACAAAAGTAATAAATATTTTTTTATCCTATCGCTTGGTACGGTGTTTTCTTGGAGGCGGCATGTCTTCCGCTTTGATGGCCGTTTGAATAAAGATATCCTCTTTATTCCTCGGACGCAGATAATTATAATCGACAAAATCTTTCAGAAATTTTTGTTCGGGATTCAGATCGGGCATTGGGAGCATTTCGAAAGTGCTTGAAGGCCACCATTTGATGTTTGCCGGCTTACGGTTTTCGATAAATATCGTCATGTAAGCGCTTTCCGTTTTGTAACGCCCCAGAAATTCAATACTTTCTTCTTCGATGGGATAATAAATAGATTCGGTGTTCCCTTCGACATCGATCCGGTATAATTCTCCGCCCGAAAAAAGAGCCGTCAAATTTCTTCCTTTTACTTGATTGAAATACGTAGTATCGATTTCTTCGATGGCCATTGAGCGGTCGAGGACATCCACCCGTTCGAGGGTACTGTCATTGAACAATACTTTAATGGTATCGCCGGTCAATTGGTAACCGGTATTCCAAAGAATGGGATTTTTAACGAGGTAAAGCGTCGAATCTTTGGTATTGAATTGCAGGGAATCGCATACGCCCTGTAAGTCCACCCGGTAAATGCGGACGCCGTAAAAAGCCTTTAATATCCGTTCTTTGTCGAGGGTTTGCATCTGGAGCGTATCGGCATGTATAAACAACGAATCGTTGTGCGAGTATTCGATACCTTGCGCCGAATCGGTGGCGAAAGCAAATTCCGTTTCATCGTCGAAATACCCGTAATTTCCTGTTAAAATCACTTTTTTGACGGTATCGTTCAATACCATATTACTGAATGCTTCGCCGAAACCGCTGCGGCGATTGTAAAACAGGGTATCGGCCGTCATTGTCTTAGTTTTATCTTTGGATGTTACGACAGAACGGTTATAGAGGGCTGTTTCGTCCGTTTCGGTATTGTACCATCCAAGAGAGGAATGAATAACGCCGCTGTCGGATTCGATAACGGTAGGGCCTACAATCGTTGCTATTCTGTCGGAAGTATTGTATTGGAGCGTATCCGAGTGAAGGACGGATTGCGGATTGGTTAGAGTAACTTCGTTTTGAAATAAAGCTATTTTAGTGGTGGGCGAATATTGACCGTAAACCGAAGTCAGTTCGTTGACGGAGTCCACCAACAGGCCGCCGTCGAAAAAATATCCCAAATTGCGGTTGCGGTCGTAATCGAGATTATCGGTAAAGAGCGTGTTATCGCGGTTTTCCATCCGGACGTTTTCCCGCATTTTGGCTAAGTTCAGGTCGCCTTCGTATATCAGGTAGTTGCCGTAAATAGACAAGGTGTCGCCCTGCTCGATACGAACGTTGCTGAATGCCTCCAACGAATTGTCTTTTTCATAAAAATAAGCGCTGTCGCAATACAAATAGGCGCTGTCGTGCCGGAAACGAACATTGCCCCGCATGACGTGAATATCGGGATTGTTGTCTTTCTCAAATACCGTAGAATCTGCATATTCCATTATTACTTTGGTTTTTCTTCCCGGAGAAGGGGAAGAGGGAACCTGCTGCATGCCCGAAAGTATAACGGAAAAGATAAAGAGCAGACAGAAAAGCGCCGTTTTCGGAAATTTATTCAATGACCCAACCGTTTGTTTGAAAATCGCAATTTTTCCAATT
>JAITAH010000095.1 GCA_031284225.1 Dysgonamonadaceae bacterium
GGTGTTTCGGGAGGGGTATTTACCGTTTGTTGCGGCGGATTATTTTCTTGTTTTCCTCTTTTGTTTTTCCTTCCGGGCTTGTTTTTCGGCGCTTGAGTTTCGTCTTTTTCAGGCGTATCTTTGATAGCTTTGGGTTCCGGAACGTTTTTCACTGGATTAGGAAGTGTTGGTTGTTGTTTACGAGGCCTTCCCCGGCGCCGGTCGCTTTTGTCCAAAGTGGCTTGCATCGCTGCATTAACAATGGCTTGCTGGTCTAAAATCTGATAAACCAAATCGTTTTTTTGTAGTTTTTCAACTTTAGTTAATCCCAACTCTTTAGCTAAGCTGATCAAACTGTTTTGATCCATTTCCCGGAGTTGCAAAATATTGTATTTCTGCATAAAAATTTATGTATGTTTTAAATTAACATCAAATGTGTGAGTGAAATTTGCAGTAAAGCGATATGATTTCGAATCATTGCTGAAGTTTTCCGCTGCAAAGATAGAGAGTTTTTTGATTCATACCAATGGTTTTTTAAAAAAGTTTCAAAATAACTGCTTTTTGTGTCTTTTCGGTGATGCGGTAACGATGATCCGTCCGGTGCCCGATAATCCAGATAATCTCATTGCCTGAGCACAGGAGCCGTGCTTTTTCTTTTTCCGGCTTGCTGAATTTATGAGTGCTGAAATAATCGCTCAGCTTTTGAAATTGATTCATTCCGAAAGGCATAAACTTGTCGCCTTGCTTCCAGAAGCGGATTTGCAGGGGAAATTGCAGTTTTTCGGCGTCAAAATAAGCGGTGTTCCGGTCTTTTGTGATTTTGAAATTCGCATCGACGGTTGCAAATGTAACGTTTTTTTCATGAATTTCTTCGATAAGCGGTTCGCCGGCAGTACGACGAGGGGTTAACAGAAAAAAATCGCGATCCTTTACCAGACCATATTCCGAAGAATAGAATTCTTTACCGCTGTGTTTATCCATAGCGAGGACAATGTCGTGCACTATATCCCGGCCAAAACCGTATTCTTTCAATAATTCAAATAAAACGGCTTCGGGAGAAGGTAAAGCTTTTAATTGCCGGATATTTATTGTTCCGTTTCCGCTATCAAAAACGTTTTCAATGGCTTCCCGGATGTGGTAGTTGTATATTTTGACCGCCTCATTCACATTTTCCATCGTATGAATCAACGCCGAATCGATGGCCGGTTGAATGGATTGCAGCAGCGGAAGCGCCGACAACCGGATTTTATTCCGCAGATATTCGTCCTGCAAGTTGCTGGAATCAATAACGAATGGCAACTGTTTTTCGGCGGCATATTGCAGAATATCCGATTTGGAAACGCCCAGCAGCGGCCGGACAATGAAGCCGTTTTTCGGCTGAATACCCGTTAAACCTTTAATGCCGGTGCCACGCATAAGATTTAGGAACAAAGTTTCAATGCTGTCGTCGCGATGATGGGCAACGGCGGTGGCGGTGGCGTTTTGTTCCCGGCGGAGTTGTTCAAACCATTCATACCGTAGATCGCGGGCGGCCATTTCGACGGAAATTCCGCGTTGGCGGGCGATGGACAAAGTATCAAAATCCTGTTTGAAGCAGGGGATTTTTAGCGATTGAGCAAAAGCGATGGCTTGTTGTTCGTCCCGCAAGGCTTCTTCTCCCCGTAAATGGAAATTGCAGTGTGCGGCCAGACAGTCATAGCCTAAGCGTTGCAAGACCGAAAGCAAAACGACCGAATCGGCTCCGCCGCTCAATCCGACGATTACCTTGGCATTTGCGTCCAATAAGCGGTGCTTTTCTATGTATTGCTTGATTCTTCTGATCATACCGTTGTGTATTTCCGGTTTATTTGTGTTTCGTTTCCCATTTGTACGGGTAAAAATAGAAAATCAAAGCCGTAAAAATCACGCCCAGCAACATGCCGGCATACACATCGGTAATAAAATGCTGCGATAAATACACCCGCGCATAACTAACGGTAAAGGCCAGTAAAGCCAATATCCAATGCCATTGCTTGTGCGGCCAGTACAAAGCAAAAAAAGTGGCCAGTGCAAACGAAGCCGATGTATGTCCGGACGGGAAACTTTCGGTAGTCAACTGTTTCACGCCTTCGATCAGACGCAAAGCGCCCGGTTCAAAATAAAGTGTAGGACGGGGCGTTCCCGGAAAAAGGATGTACTTGGCAAACTGGGTAACGATCATCACCGGCACAAGGCACGCCGATGCTTTCAAAGCCATGCGCCACCCTTTACAAATCCATAAAAGGAGGACTGCCGCAATGGAAAAAAGCGTTGTTCCGCCGTTGTCAATGAATAAAAGGGATTTATCCAGCATTACATACCCATGGGTATTCACCCAAAGAGTTATTTCTACCTTGGTGGTTATGGCCAATAAAATACTTTCCAAAACGGAGAAAAGAATCACCGAGCCGAAAAAATATTTATTGGTTGTTAACAGTTGTTTCATGCCGCAAAGATAATTTATAATTGCTTTGGTTAGGATGAATCGTGTGAGAAAAATTGTATTTTCTTCGATGGATTTTGCAGGAAATTGTTATCCGTCTGTGTGTAGTATGAAAAATTTCAGTTACTTTTGCATCCGGATAATAACAAACACAACAATATGCTTCAAAAAATGAACGCCCTTTTGGCGGAAATCGAACAATTACAGGCGCATACCAGCGAAGAATTGGACGCTTTACGCATTAAATACCTGAGTAAAAAAGGAGAAATCTCACTATTGATGAACGATTTTCGCACAGTCGCCTCCGAGCAAAAGCGGGAAATCGGCCAGAAATTGAATGAGCTGAAATCTCTGGCGCAGGAAAAAATCAACACGCTGAAAGAGCAGTTGGAAAACCGGAATACGCCGGAAAAAAGCATTGATTTAACACGTACGTCCTGTCCATATCCGATTGGAACCCGTCATCCGCTGTCCATTATCAAAAAGGAAATTTGCGA
>JAITAH010000346.1 GCA_031284225.1 Dysgonamonadaceae bacterium
ATCGCAATGGAAGAGGCGATTTTCGTACAATACAGGAAGCAATCGAATCTATCCGGGCATTCGATCCCGCGGGTCCGGTAACCGTTTTTATCAGGGAAGGAATCTATAAGGAAAAATTAGTGTTGCCGACCTACGTTTGCAATGTAAAACTAATCGGCGAAAGCCGCGAAAATACGATTATCAATTACGACGACCACGCCAATATTGATAAAATGGGAACGTTTCGTACTTATACTTTCTTAGTGAGAGGAAACGACATTACGATTGAAAACCTGACCATTGAAAATACGGCTCAACAATTAGGTCAAGCGGTCGCCCTGCATTTGGAAGGCGACCGGATTGTCTTGCGCAACTGCAAGATAGCAGGCAATCAAGATACGGTTTATGCCGGAAGGGAAAATTGCCGGCAGTATTTTGAGAACTGTTATATTGAAGGAACAACCGACTTTATCTTTGGTCCCTCTACCTGCTGGTTCGAAAATTGTGAAATCCATTGCAAACGCAACTCGTTTATCACAGCGGCAAGCACGCCCGAACATGTTCCGTTCGGTTATATTTTCAATCGCTGTACGATAACAATAGCCAATGGCATCACGAACGTTTATTTGGGACGCCCATGGCGTGCATTTGCGATGACGTTATTTATGAATTGCTTTTTGCCGGAAGAAATCTGTCCGGAAGGTTGGGATAATTGGCGAAACGAAGCAAACGAAAAAACAGCCCGTTACAAAGAATACAATAATTCCGGAAAAGGAGCGGAAACCGGCGATCGAGTAAAATGGGCGGAAACATTATCCGCCGAAGCAGCCGCCGTTTATACTCTTGAAAATGTAATGAAAGGATGCGACAATTGGCGTCCGCAGTTTTTAGAAGACAGAAGATAAAAAAACAAAAGACCCGATCTCTTTAATCTATCTCTATCTTCTTTAGTCTTTAATCTTTAATAATTAATTTAACAAAAATATGAATACAGCAAATCTCTATCAAACATCACAGTCCTCGTGCGCCATGCACCCGTTATACATCCTTTTTTCCTTTCTCTTTTTCTCCTTTTCTTTGCAGGCAAAAACGTATAACTTGCAAGAGTTGGGAGCCGACGTTACCGGTAAAATTAAATGTACCGGATTGATTAATCAAACCATTCAAAAAGCATCTTCCGAAGGAGGCGGAACCATTTATTTTCCGGCGGGAACGTATCTCACCGGCCCGATACATTTGGAAAGCCATATCACGCTTCATATCGAATCGGGCGCTACCGTTCGTTTTTCCGACGATTTCAGCGATTACCTGCCATTTATGAAAGTACGTTGGGAAGGCGTAGTGATGAACTCTTTCGCCCCGCTGATTAATGCCCAAAACGCAGAAAACCTGACGATAACCGGACGGGGAACTTTGGAAGGGCAAGGAGAAAAATGGTGGGATTTTCATCGCTTGATTACCGGTGAAATCCGGAAAAATGGAAAAATCGCTCAACCGACCGAACTTCAGCGGCTTTGGGAAGAAGCGAATAAAGATTTGCATGTCGACAGTTATTATCAACCTACGATTGAAAGGCATTTTTTCCGTCCGCCGTTCATTCAATTTTACGAATGTAGAAACATAACGATAGAAGGCATTAAAATTCAAAATTCACCTTTTTGGACCATTAACCCGGAGTTTTGCGACGACATTGTCGTACACGGCGTTTCCATTCACAATCCGGCCAATGCGCCCAACACGGACGGGATTAATCCCTCCTCTTGCAGCAATGTGCGCATTTCCGATTGTTTCATCCACGTAGGCGACGACTGCATCACGATTAAATCGGGACGCGACGCCGAAGCTCGCCATTACAACGACCCTTGCGAAAACATCGCGATTACCAATTGCGTGATGCTGTCGGGGCATGGAGGCGTAGTCATCGGCAGCGAAATGTCGGGCGGTGTAAAGAAGGTAACCATCTCCAATTGTGTCTTTTATGGAACAGATGCCGGAATACGGGTGAAATCCATGCGCGGACGAGGAGGAGTTGTAGAAGAAATAAGGGTAGATAATATTGTAATGAACGATATTCAGAAAGACGCATTTATCTTCGACTTGTATTACAGGCCGATGGCTGATGAAGAAGTTTCGGAACGAACGCCTGTTTTCAAGAACATTCATATCAGTAACGTTACAGGAAACAATGTCAAACGGATTGGTTATATTGCCGGACTGAAAGAAATGCCGGTAGAAGAAATCTCGTTTTCTAACATCAATATGGTAGCGCAAAACGGTTTTAAGGCCGAAACAGCAGCAAATATCCGGTTTCATAACATTGATTTCGCCGTTGAAACCGGCGCATCCTTAACAATCTCCAATTGCAAAAACATTGTTTTGGATAATGTGCGGACAAAATCTCCACTGAAAAATCAGGCCGTAATCGAATTGAACAAGGCAGACAATGTGCTTGTCAATAATTGTTTTCAATTGATTCCCGCCGATATTTTTTGCAAAACGAAAGACAGTAAGGTTATTTGGGGAAACAATTTTTTAAGCAATGTCAAGACGGAAATACAGAAAGATTGAAAATCTATAAAAAATAGAATCTACATAAAATATAAAAAAAATGAAAAAAGTTATTTATCAATTGTTATTTATTGCTATCTGTCTGTTGTTTACAGGCGTTTTTACTGTGGAAAAAGCCGGAGCGCTGACTATAACCAAACAAACGGGTTGGTTGGAAAGCGCTTATGTGATTTGGCAACCGGTTAACGAAGCCGAAAGTTACAATGTCTATTACTCAGGGGAAGGAGTGAGCAACAAAAAGATTGACACTCAATTGATTCGTCAATACGATGGTTACTATCGCGCCGATGTGCCGGGTTTGAAAGCCGGCAGTTATACCATAACGGTAAAAGCCGTTAACAACAGCGATATCGAATTTGACAACGCTACTACTTCTCCTGTAACCGTGTTGCCGCACGACCGTAGCGGGTTTGCTTTCTCGAAACAATCGCCCTCTTTTGGTACCTCATCGGGCGCTTACAACGATGACGGTACTTTGCGGGCAGGAGCTAATGTAATTTACCTTACCGAGCAAACTGCTGCCACAGTGACTCTTGATGTAGTTACTAATGATAAAGGGGCAATAACCAAATGTACAGGAATCGGGCCGATTCTTACCGCCCGCCAGAAAGGGTATGATAAAACGCCTTTAGCTATCCGCCTTGTCGGAAAAGTGACTGCCGGCGCAATGAATTCATCGGACGGAGCATTGGGAAGCGACAGCGACTTGCAAATCAAAGGAAAAAGTTATACCGAACTGAATACCACGATAGAAGGAATCGGCGACGACGCTACTGCTTACGGATGGGGTATTCTAATCCGGAACTGCATGAATATCGAAGTCCGGAATATCGGATTTATGGATTTTCCCGAAGACGGAGTGTCGTTGAATACCGACAATCGCAATATCTGGATACACAACTGCGATTTCTTTTACGGTCAAGACAAAGGGGGAGACAAAGCCAAAGGCGACGGCTCGCTCGACAGCAAAGAATCGGGCTACACGACTTTTTCGTACAATCATTTTTGGGACGCCGGAAAATGCAATTTGCTGGGTAATGGTGTGGAATCTCCGGAATACCTTACCTATCATCACAATTGGTACGACCATTCCGACAGCCGTCACCCACGTGTGCGTTTCCACACGGTACACGTCTATAACAACTATTACGACGGTAATGCAAAATATGGGATAGGAGCTACGCGAAACAGTTCCATTTTTTCCGAAAATAACTATTTCCTTAATTGCAAATACCCGATGTTGACTTCCCAACAAGGAACGGATGTATATAACGGGGCTAAAGGTACTTTCAGCAGCGAAGACGGAGGCATGATAAAAGCCTACAACAACCACTTGGAAGGGTATAACCGTTACGTGCCTTATTCTCAAAACAGTACGGAGTTTGACGCTTACGATGTAACGTCCAGAACCCAGACAGTTCCAAACTCTGTAAAAACGAAAAAAGGAAGTTTTACTTACAACAACTTCGATACGGACGCTTCTATCACAGGCGCTTCCATCTATCCGTGTGCAATAGACGAAGTGGACGCTGTACCGGCCAAAGTCATGCAATACGCCGGACGCATCGAAGGCGGCGATTTGAAATTTATTTTCACCAACAGCGATAATACACTGGCCGACGATCCCGTACCCGCTATAGCTAACGCCATCAAAAATTACACAAGTTCCCTGATTTCGATTCAAGGAGAAGGCAGCAGCAGCGGTGGTGGCGGAGGAGGAACCGGCGGCGGTGGCGGAACTGGAGGCGGAGGAACCGGTAGTAGCGGCGAAGGCGGTAATTTGTGCGATATCATAGCGCAAGGCGCTGCTTCCGGATTCACTATCACCGGCAATACTTCCGACAGTAAAGGGAGCGTAACTGTAAACGGTACAACCTATTCCTGCTGTTTGAAAATGGAATCTTCTACCAAGATAACTTTTACCATCAATGTGGCGAAAACACTTACGCTTATATTTTTAGCATCGGAAACCGGCAAAAAAGTGAAAATTAACGACGAAAATCATACGACTGATTCGCAGGGAAAGTTAGAAATAAAATTGGCAGCCGGCACTCACGTCATTACAAAGGGCGATACGGCCAATTTGTTTTACATCTCATTGGTAGATAACACTCCGACCGGAATCGAAACTACTTCCGGTAAATCCATCTATTTCAGCAAAGGTATTATTTATAATCCCGAAAACGAGTCGATGCAAGTGTACGATACTATGGGACGGATTGTTATTTCCGGCAACCGGAATCTGGATCTAACTCCCTTTGTCCACAGTATTTATTTTGTGCGCACAAGCAATACAAACCGGATAATGAAAGTAATTTGGTAAAACTGCATACACGTTGGAAAATTTAATGTTACCTTTGTCATTCGATTATTAAGGACAATACGATGACCATTAGTGAATTTGCGATTAAATTCAAGCAAATAAAAGAATTAGGATACATACCTGCAAAACGGAGAGGTTCCACGGGAATAGGTTATACTTTGGAAACCCTTTTAGGCATATCCGAAAACAACAACGCTCGTCCCGATATTGAAGGTGCAGAATTAAAAGCACATAGAACAAAAGGCAATAGCTTGATTACCTTATTTACTTTCAATAGTAAAGCATGGAAAATGCCACCCTTGGAAGCCGTGAAAAAATATGGGAGTCTTGACAAAGACGGGCGGCAGGGACTTTATTATACTATGTCTTTAAAACCCAATAGTGCAGGACTTTTTCTTGATGTGCAAAAAACAGAAATCGCTGTTCGCCACATTTCAGGTGAAATAATTGCAGTATGGCAATTGCAAACAATAGTGGATCGATTTATGCAAAAACTGCCTGCATTACTTTTTGTTTCAACTTTTACCGAAGAACGCGATGGTGTAGAATATTTTTACTACTATAGGGCACAGTTAATGAAAGGAACATCACCCGAATTGCTGGCAGATCAATTTCGTGCCGAAAATATTTTGGTAGATTTGCGTTTGCATGACAACGGAACAAGAGCGAGAAACCACGGAACGGGATTCAGAACTTACGAAGACAAATTACCATTATTGTTCAACAGCATAGTGGATTTATGAAATATCAAGTCGTTAGAAATATTAAATACGATTATGTGGGACAGTCTTACGCTTCTGTTTATCCGAATTTGCATAAATACCCTGCAACAATGTTGCCGCAAATCGGCATCGACATTCTTAAAGAATTGAATGTGTCGGGAGGAACATTGCTCGACCCTTACTGCGGATCGGGATCATCTTTTGCAAGCGGGCTGGAATGTGGAATTGCCGAAATGTACGGATTCGATATAAATCCGTTAGCAGTGCTGATTGCAAAGGCTAAATTCACAAAAATATCTTTAAACGAATTTTTGGAAACAAGACAAACGTTTCGGAACAACGTGTTCGATTTTTTGAAAAACGAAAGCAATATCAACGATTTAAAGCGACCCGAAATTACCAATATTGATTTCTGGTTTTCAAAAGAAGTTACCAATAATCTGACTGTTATAAAATATTTCATCGACAAAATTGCGAACGAAAACATCCGTATTCTATTCCTCGTCCCCTTTTCGGAAACTGTGCGAATCTGTTCTTATACACGCAATAGTGAGTTTAAATTGTTTCGGATGAAACCGGAAGATTTATTGAATTTTAATCCCGACGTCATTGGTGTCTATTTTAAAAAGTTGGAAGATACCTTTTTCTTGTATTCGACATATTATTTCCCGAAGTTGGAAAACGGAGTGAAAATAGCTGTTGAATATTCACAATTTCACCCTCGAAATGAGCATTTTGATGTTATCCTCACAAGTCCGCCTTACGGCGACAGCCGGACTACCGTTGCTTACGGACAATTTTCAACACTCTCAAATGAATGGTTAGGTATTCGCTATGCTCGCAAAATAGATGGCTTGTTGATGGGCGGAACAAAACCGAAACAAATTATTACAAAAGGACTTATTGCCGATTACATTGCGCAAATCAACCAAATCGACAATAAGCGGGCATTGGAAGTATCGGCTTTCTACAATGATTTAGACAATTCGATAAAGCAGACGGCTCATTGCATCCGGAGAGGCGGAAAAGCTATTTATATAGTAGGAAACCGAACCGTTAAAAACGTACAGTTGCCAACCGACCAGTTTATCGCAGAAAAGTTGGAAGAAAACAGGTTCAAACACTTGATAACTTATGAACGAGTTTTAAGCAATAAAGCGATGCCGTCTAAAAATTCTCCGACCAACATTGCCGGAAAAAAAGTAAATACGATGCTGTTTGAATATATTGTCGTTTGTGAAAAGAATTAATAGAACGTGAGAAAAATACCGCTATTTATTCATTCCGATGATGAAAAATATTCATTTTCATACCGGTATCTATTCACAGACACAAGGTATATTCGCTTTCTGCAAATATTTTAAATTTTAAAAATAGTTTATCATGAAAGAGCTTTGTTTTCTTTTAGTCTTTTTTCTTTTTGCATTCACTACAAACGAAAAGCGTCCTGTACATCTTTTTATGGCCGGCGATTCTACAATGGCCGACAAGGTTTTATACAAACCGGTGAAAGACCCGAAAACAGGTGAAACTGTACCGGAACCTTTTCCCGAAAGAGGTTGGGGAATGTTATTGCGCGAATTTTTTACCGATGAAATAATTATTGAAAACAGGGCTAAAAACGGGCGAAGTACTCGCTCTTTCCGGGAGGAAGGTCTTTGGGACAAAATTCTTTCCGACTTGCATAAAGGCGATTTTGTAGTGATTCAATTTGGACACAACGACGCTTCGGTGGAGAAAAAAGAACGTTATTCATCTCCCGAAGACTACAAGAAAAACTTGATACGTTTTGTAGAAGAAGTCCGGACAAAAGGAGGAAATCCGATTTTATGTACGCCTGTGGTCAGAAGAAAGTTCGATGAAAGCGGAAAAATCGTCGACTCGCACGGCATTTATCCGGAATTGGTTTGTCAAGCGGCAAAAGAGCAAAAAGCGCCGTTGATTGATATGCACGAAAGAACCCGCGAATGGTTAAATAAAGAAGGAATAGAAAAATCTACCGCTTTTTTTATGCACATTCCGGCGGGAGTAAATCGAAATTTTCCCAACGGTTTGACCGACAATACGCATTTTGTAGAATCCGGAGCACGCCGCACAGCGGAATTGTTTATAGAAGAAATTGAAAAACAAGGTATAAAAGAAATAACGGCACATTTGAAAAAGAATAGTTCGCCATACGTTTCAAATGTTTGGATTTCCGATTTGAAAGACGGGAACTATCAAAATCCGGTTCTCTATGCCGATTATTCCGATCCGGACGTTTGCCGGGTCGAAGAGGATTATTACATGACTGCTTCCAGTTTCAATTGCATTCCCGGTTTGCCGATTTTACATTCAAAAGATTTAGTGAATTGGACGTTAATTGGAAGCGCGCTCCCCCGCCTAATTCCGGAAGCAAATTTTTCCGTTCCCCAACATGGCAACGGAGTATGGGCGCCTTCTATCCGTCATCATAACGACGAATTTTATATCTACTACGGCGATCCGGATTACGGCATTTACATGACCAAAACAAAAAATCCGGCAGGAGAATGGGAACCGCTCCTTTTGGTAAAAGCCGGTAAAGGATTGATAGATGCTTGCCCTTTCTGGGATGAAGACGGACAGGCTTATTTGGTACATGCTTATGCAGGAAGCCGTGCAGGAATAAAAAGTGTTTTGGCGATTACCCGTTTAACGCCGGATGGTAAACAAACACTTGGTGAAAGCAAAATTGTTTACGACGGTCACCTGTCGGACGAAACCATTGAAGGTCCCAAATTTTACAAACGGAACGGCTATTATTACCTCTTTGCGCCTGCGGGAGGCGTTGCTACCGGTTGGCAAACAGCGCTTCGGTCTAAAAATATTTGGGGACCGTACGAACGAAAGGTTGTTTTATCACAAGGAAATACAAGCATCAACGGACCGCATCAAGGAGCTTGGATTGATACGAAAAGCGGAGAAGACTGGTTCATTCATTTTCAGGATGCTTCCGCTTATGGCCGCGTGACGCATCTCCAGCCGATGACATGGAAAAACGATTGGCCGGTAATCGGACAGGATAACGATGGCGACGGTTGCGGCGAACCGGTAAACGTTTATCAAAAACCTAATGTGGGAAAAGAATATCCGGTTGCAACACCGATCGAAAGCGATGAGTTTGCAGCGAACCGGTTGGGTTTGCAATGGCAATGGCATGCCAATCCTGCAGATTGGTGGTATTTTACCGATCAAAAAAAGAGTTGTTTGCGATTGTTTTCCGTTCCTGTGCCGGCGAATTATAAAAATGTATGGGATCTGCCGAATTTGCTTCTCCAAAAATTTCCGGCCCGTAGTTTTACCGCCACAACCAAACTTACTTTTTATCCCAATTCGAGGATCAAGGGCGAAAGAGCCGGATTGCTTGTCATGGGTTTGGATTACGCTTTACTTTCTTTAGAAAGTACGGAAAAGGGAATAATTCTTTCGCAAAATGAATGTTTAAGCGCAGAAAACGGGAATAAAGAAACCGTTCATGAATCGATCGTAAGAACGGAAGAAACGTTTTATTTAAGAGTAACAATTGATTCGACCGCCCAATGCGTTTTCAGTTACAGTGTGGACGGAACCAATTACAAGCCTTTAGGGAAATCTTTCCATGCAAAAGAAGGGAAATGGATCGGCGCTAAAGTCGGATTGTTTTGTTCCAGACCCAGCAAAAACAACGATGGCGGATACGTGGATGTGGACTGGTTCAGAATAGACAAACAATCTTAATAGTCAAATTTCAATAGCAGGGTCTTTTTCATGACTTTGGCACATTCTCTATCTCAAATTTATAACTATCTTAAAATCGCATAAATAAAAAATGCGAGGCGCCAATTATGTAGGGACGTTGCGCGCAACGTCCCTACTGTAATTTTTCTTTTGCAGTTCCTTGTTTTTTCTAAAAAATCTAACTATTTTTGTGCAGTTTTTAAATAGATAATAACATTTTTTCGTAAAGAAACAGATACTATTATTAACATTACATATTAATTGAGAAAGCGTTAGCTTTTATTCTTGCCTTAGAAATCTGAACAATTTCAATACTGACAAGGATAAGTGAGTAAACGCTCACGTTGGATGCGTGGGTGTAGCTTATTTGTCAGTATGGGTAGTTCAGAACCTCTAAGGCGAATAAAGCTAAAGTCCCACGCTTCGTATTTTTAAACCGCTTCTCTTTGGGACCTTTGAAGCAATTATAAATTATGAATTATGAATTATGAGTTAGGAATTAGGAATTATAAGTTATGAGTTAAATCCATTCATAATTCATAAT
>JAITAH010000103.1 GCA_031284225.1 Dysgonamonadaceae bacterium
ATTGGATGATTTGCTTCCGGAAGCCGGAATCAGTCTGGGAGAGGTTTGGTTGGAATGAATGGTAGAATAAATGGTAGAATAAATGAGTAAATAGCGTCTAAATAAATTATTAAATTACATTCAAAATCATGAAAAACATCAAGAAATACGGAAGATTTTGGTCTTATTGTTGGACGATAGTCCTGTGTTTGTTGCCTTTATTGGCCAATGCACAAGCTAAAAATGTGCAGGGAATCGTTGTCGATGAAAAGAGAGAGCCGCTTACCGGATGTAGCGTAAAAATTTCCGGAACTACATTCGGCACGGTTACCGACTTAAATGGAAAATTTGAAATTACTTTGCCGGAAGGGAATAGTCTGCTCGAATTTTCTTTTTTAGGTTACAAACCGCAAATCGTAAGCGTTGACGACAACAACCGGATAACCGTTCAGTTGCAACCCGATGAGAAACTAATCAACGAGGTGGTAGTCATTGGTTACGGAACGCAACGAAAAAAAGACCTTACCGGCTCTGTTGCAGTCGTTACCGACAAAGACTTTAACAACGGCTTGATAAACTCTCCCGAACAATTAATCAACGGGAAAATAGCCGGTCTGCAAGTCATGTCGAACAATGGTTCTCCAACTTCAGGAAGCAGCATCCGCATTCGGGGTGGGGCGTCCCTGAATGCCAGCAACGAACCGCTGATCGTGTTAGACGGCGTACCGCTCGAAATCGGTGGAATTAGCGGAAACGACAACAACTTTTTAAGCTTGATTAATCCGAATGACATTGAAAGTATGACCGTACTAAAAGATGCTTCTTCTACGGCTATCTACGGCTCGCGGGCTTCCAACGGCGTTTTGCTTATTACGACAAAAAAGGGAAGCGGCGAGCGATTAAAAATTAATTTCACCACAACCAACTCTATTCAAACCCGCACCCAATCGGCAGATATGCTTTCGGAAAATCAATTCAGAGACGTTATCCAATCGCAAGGGAGCAATCTCCAAAAATCGCTTATCGGAAATGCCTCGACCGATTGGAACGACGAAATTTTTCAGTCCGCTTTCGGTACGGATAATAATTTAAGTTTGTCGGGTAAAATAGCAGAGCAGCTGCCGTTCCGGGCTTCTTTGGGCGCTTATAAGCAAGACGGTATATTGAAAACTGATCAGGTAAACCGCTATACCGGAAATTTGTCGATCAGCCCTTCCTTTTTTAAAGATTACCTGAAATTCAACCTAAACGTAAAAGCGGCCATGAACAATAACCGCTTTGCCGATGGGGCTGCGGTATGGAATGCGGCCACCTACAACCCAACCATTCCTGTTTATTCCGGCTCAAGCGAATATGGCGGATACAACGAAGCGACCAACGGAGGAAACCTCGTAACCAGAGCGGTTTTAAACCCGCTGGGAATATTGGAAGAGCGCAACTCTACGAGTACCGTAGGACGGATAATCGGAAATTTAGACGCCGATTACCAAATGCGCTTTCTCCCCGATCTGCGGGCGCATGTTACATTAGGTTACGATTATGCTCAAGGCGAAGGAAAAGTGTATGTGCCGGCAGAAGCCGCTTATGCTTACTCTTCCGGCGGACGAGATTATCGATACGGTCCGCAGAAAAAAGAAAACCGCTTGTTTACCGCATACCTGAACTACAACCATTTATTTCCGGACATAAAAAGCGCATTCGATGCGACGGCCGGATACGATTATCAGTTCTGGAAATCAACTGCGCCAACTTACGAAGAATTGAACATAGCGGGCGAAGCTCAATCCACCTCCGCAGCCTCCGACCAAAGGCATCTGCTTCTTTCGCTCTATGCCCGCTTGAATTACTCGTATGATTCTCGCTATCTTCTTACCGCAACGGTACGCCGCGACGGAACTTCCCGTTTCAGTAAAAATAATCGCTGGGGAACATTTCCCTCTTTGGCATTCGCTTGGCGGCTGACGGAAGAAACATTCTTAAAGAACAATGGGATGCTGAGCGACTTGAAGCTGCGCTTGAGCTACGGTGCAACCGGACAACAGGACGGAATCGGCAACTACGGTTATTTGCCGGTATATACCTATGGGCAAGACGGCGCTCAATACCTTTTCGGAAATCAGTATTACTACACCTATCGTCCCGAAGCTTATAATTCCGATTTGAAATGGGAAAGTACAACGGCTTATAATGCCGGTATTGATTTTGCGTTTCTAAATGGGCGAATTGCCGGCAGCTTGGATTACTACGCCCGCAAAACAAAAGATTTGTTAGCAATTGTTCCTACGCCTGCAGGAACCAATTTCGACAAAACCATTATGACCAACGTAGGAAACGTAGATAGCGACGGATGGGAATTTGCTTTGAACGCCACCCTGTTAAATACCAGGAATATAACATGGAGCGTCGCTTTCAATACCACGCTCCAGAAAGTAAAAATTGATAACCTTTCGTTGATAGAAGGAACGGAAATTGTCAGCACGCCGGTGGGTCCAACCATTGATAATACCTACATTCAAGTATTTACGGAAGGCTATGCGCCTTACATGTTTTACGTATATAAACAGCTTTACGACGAAAAAACCGGTAAACCGATAGAAGGCGCCTATGCAAACCTGGATAATAATGCGGAAATTAATTCCGACGACCTCTATCATTATCATTCTCCGGCGCCGGATGTGATGTTCGGATTAAGTACGCAATTTCAATACAAAAAATGGAGCTTGGGAATGGGATTTCGCGCCAACGTAGGAAACTACGTCTATAACGGAATGGCAATGAATACGGGTGCATTCGGTACGGTATCCTACAACGATTTTCAGCTCAACAATCTGAATAAAAGTTATTTGAAAACAGGATTTCAGTCGCGTCAATACCTTTCGGATTATTACGTAGAAAATGCCTCGTTCTTGAAAATGGACAACCTCGCCCTCGGATACGATTTCGGCGAAATTATCCGAAATACTCGCTTGAATCTTTCCGTTATGGTTCAGAATGTATTTACTTGGACAAAATATTCCGGCGTCGACCCGGAAGTCCCCAGCGGATTTGACAGTACTTTTTATCCTCGCCCTCGGATATTTTCACTCAGCTTAGGTCTTGAATTTTAATAATATAAAAAGATGAAAAACATAAGAACATATACAAGAATAGTAGCATTAACAATGCTTGGTTTCGCTTCATGCGTGGATGAACTCGATCAAATGCCACATATAGAAACCACTTCGGCGTCGGTGTATGAACAAGCCGCCAACTACAAATCGGTATTGGCAAAGCTGTATGCCTCATTTGTGATATCCGGACACGAAAAAGGCGGCGGAAATGCCGATATTGCAAGCGATAATGGAGAAAATAGCGATTACTTGCGCATTTATTTCAATCTTCAGGAAGTTCCCACAGAAGAAATAGCCTACACCTGGCTCGAAGGAAATAACATGACAAACATCGCTTACATGAAATGGGAAGCTACCGACATTTGGGTATCCGATATGTATTACCGGATATATTACTCCATTGCGCTATGCAACGAGTTTTTACGAAATGCAACCGATGGACAAATGGCCGGATTTACGGAAAATGAGCAAAAAGATATTCGTACTTTCCGCTTGGAAGCGCGTTTTTTACGGGCATTGGCGTATTTCCATGCGCTGGATTTGTACGGCAATATTCCATTTGTCAGCGAAAACGATCCGGTAGGCGCATTTATCCCGCCACGTTACACCCGCGCTCAAATCTTTGAATTTGTTGAAAACGAACTAAAAGAAATTGCGCCGCTTTTGCCTTCTCCCTCCGAAACAGAATATGCCCGGGCAACGAAAGGCGCAGCTTGGACGCTGCTGGCAAAACTCTACCTTAACGCGGAAGTCTATGTGCAAAAACAGTATTATACGGAATGTATTGCTGCCTGCAAAAACGTTTTTGCCGAAAACTATTCATTAGAGCCGGACTACGCCAAACTTTTCAACGCCGACAACCATTTACGCGCCAACGAAATTATTTTCCCCTTTGCTGTTGATGCTCAACATACTACCTCGTGGGGAGCCACTACCTATCTTGTGTGCGGAGCTATCGTTACAACAGGCTCCCAAAATGCGGCAGATTACGGCGTAGATGAAGCTTGGGGAATGTTTCGCGTAAGACCGGAATTGCCAAACAAATTCGCCGCACAAGACAGGCGAGCCTTGTTCCATACGCAGGGACAAACATTAAATTTGGACGTTATGACCGACCAAACGCAAGGATACTGCGTGGAAAAATGGACCAATCTTACCGACGACGGTCAAAAAGCATCCAACACAGCCGCTGACGGCGTAAATACCGATTTCCCGATGTTCCGGTTAGCCGATGTATATCTGATGTTTGCTGAAGCCGTTGTCCGTGGTGGCACAGGCGCTTCTTTTGCCGACGCACGCGCCTACATTAATTTACTACGCGAAAGAGCTTATGGTGATAATTCAGGCAATGTTTTATCCGACAGCGATTTAAAATTAGATTTGATATTGGACGAAAGGGCGCGAGAACTCTATTGGGAATGTACCCGCAGAACCGACTTGATACGTTTTGGCCGGTTTACGGGAAATAGCTACGTTTGGCAATGGAAAGGCGGAGTAAAAGAAGGAACCGGAACGGATGAAAAATACAATATTTATCCGATTCCCTATACCGAACTCTCGGCTAATCCGAATCTCACAAATGAAAATTACTAACTCATAATTCATTCACACGTATGAAAACTCAAATAATAAATAGATGCATAGGCGCCTTGTTATTGTTCATTACCATAGCCGCTTGCGAAGAAGACGGCGAGCGCGTTTATCTTTCTGGTCTCGAAGAAAATGAACTTACGGCAACAGAAAGTCATTTAGCGCTTTCGCAAGATAATTCTCAACAAATCGTATTGTCGTTGGTATGGAACAAGAGCGCTCTTGTGGTAAATAATTCCGATAAACCCGCTCCTAACGTGCTGGCCACTTATTTGCAAATTTCCACTGGCGATGACTTTACGTCCCACTATGTTGAAACGCTGGAAAAAAATCTCTCAAAAGCATACACTGGTGCAGAAGTAAACGCAATTGCTAAAAATCTCGGCATGGAACCGGATGTTTCTTCTCCGCTGTATTTTCGTATCCGGTCCAGCATAGGCAACAATATGGAATCGGTCTTCAGCAATGTGGTAACGGTAAACGTAATTCCTTATTTGATAGATATGTCTATCGGATTTATCCTCAATGCAGATAAAGAAGACGTCGGTCGAACGCTCGCTTCCCCGCTATCCGACGGTATTTATACCGGATTCATGGGAGCTTCCGGCTGGCAAAACTTTTTTCTTCTCGAAGGCGATGGAACCATTTGGGGAAATACTCCCGAAGACGGTAAAGAGTTCTATATTTCTTCTGAAGAAGGTAGCTGGAATTTTTGGTTTCCCGGTATAGCCGGTTGTTATTATGTAGAAATCAACACGAACGCCAATGTTCGACAGTGGTCGGCGCTCCTTATCCCTGCATTAACGGTTAGTGGAGACATTACGGGAGAAATGACCTTTGATCGTTCCCAAGTGCAATGGACTGCTGGTTTCAATGCAACATCCACCACCTTGAAAATACGGTTGAACGCCAACGGAAAACAATACGATGCTACGACAGCTACCAACGACGCGCTGGCTATTGACACGCCGCTTGCCTTTGCAGAAAACGGCAGCGGAACGCTTCGCCTTGCAGAGCAAGCCGGCGACATTACAATTACCGTACCCGAAGCCGGAGAATATACCTTAGTGGTTGACCTTAGCAATCCCAATGAATGGACTTGCCGAACGGTAACCGGTTCCGTAGCGCCGCCGCCGGCAGTAAATCCATACGTTTATCTGCCGGGAATTGGCGATGGAGAAGGAAATTGGACTTTTAACGCCAAACTCTCGCTATACGATGAAGATAAATTGGCATACGCCGGAGCAGTAAATGTAAACGCTGCTTGGGGTTATACTATCAATACCGAAGAAAATAACTGGGACGACAAATATACCTTGGCCGACGGCGACGCCTTTAGCGGAACGTTAACTTTCAAAGGTGAACAAAATCTACCGGCGCCGGAAGCAGGACTTTATCTGGTAGAAACTTCGCTCAAAGAACTTACCTACCATCTCACTCCGGTGGAAAGTCGGATTTATGTAGTCGGGTTGCATGACTCGTGGACTTTCGACGTGCCGTTAACTGAAGAAACAACCACTCCCGACGTTTTCTCCGGCGATATTACCATTAACGGCGCTTCTTCCTGGGGTTTTCAAATCCATATAGATAGTTCCTGGCAATGCTATTATGGCGGATCGGAAGGAAAATTATACTACAAAGGAGCAAATATAACCGATGATGCTTCTCTCGCTCCCGGAACTTACAGAATGACGGTAGATTTAATAAACGGAACATACGTTATCAAATGAGTACAATACTGTTTCTTCGATATAATCCTCGTTTTATTCTTTTTCTTTCATTTCTGCTGATTTTTATCGCCTGTCAGGAAGAAAGCAATCCGCCGCCCCCTGCGCCCCCAGATTATGATATGACCGGTTTTGCCAAAGGCGCAGACGTTAGTTGGATTACCGAAATGGAAAAAGCCGGACGCAAATTCTATGATCCGGACGGAAACGAAAAAGAAGGCATGACTTTGTTGCGGGATTGCGGGATAAACGCTATTCGCTTGCGAGTCTGGGTAAATCCTGCAGACGGATGGTGCAGCAAGGAAGATATGTTGGTAAAAGCCATTCGTGCCCATCGCTTGGGAATGCGCCTCCTGATCGATTTCCACTACAGCGATTGGTGGGCCGACCCCGGAAAACAAACCATTCCGGCAGCATGGGAAGGAATGAATTTGGAAGAAATGAAACAAGCCGTGAAAACGCATACCGTAACTACGCTCGGATTATTGAAAACGAATGGCGTACAACCGGAATGGGTACAAGTCGGAAATGAAACTGGAAATGGAATGCTTTGGCCTGTCGGACAGGCAGATATTAATATGGCCAATTATGCTGCTCTGAACAATGCCGGATATGACGCCGTCAAATCGGTATTCCCGGACGCCTGCGTAATTGTTCATTTGCAAGAAGGAAACAACAACAACCTGTACCGCTGGTTATTCGACGGATTAAAAAAGAATGGAGGAAAATGGGACATGATTGGCATGTCCCTCTATGCCTCCTCAGATAATTGGCAGGCGACAAACAGACAATGTGTTGCCAACGTGAACGATATGATTAATCGTTACGATACCAAAGTAATGATTTGCGAAGTCGGAATGCCTTGGAACCAACCGGAAATATCCAACGCTTTTTTAACAGATATCATTTTGCAGGCAAAGAATATAACCGGCGATAAATGCCAGGGAGTATTCTATTGGGAACCGCAAGCGTATGGAAATTGGAAAGAATATACATTGGGCGCATTCGACGCTGCCGGCAAGCCTACAATTGCGTTGGAAGCCTTTCGATAAAAGTGGTTAACGCAACGGCTATCGGCAAAACCGATTCTTGCAGGTCAATAAATTCATTTGTATTGTATTGAATATCAGTAGAAAACTTATAGAATGTTGTTTTTGTAGAAAAATAGGCGTATTTTTGTAACACTTTTTTTCAATACACAATGATGAACATTCTATTATTAGGCTCCGGCGGAAGAGAACATGCTTTGGCATGGAAGCTCAAACAAAGTTCAAAAATCGGCCGGCTCTACATTGCTCCGGGAAATGCGGGAACGGCAACCGTCGGAACGAACGTCCCCATTCAGGCGACGGATTTCGAAGCATTAAAATCGTTTGCCTTGGAACAGGCTATCAATATGGTGGTGGTAGGCCCGGAAGATCCGCTGGTAAAAGGCATTTACGATTTTTTCCGGACAGACGCGCAGTTGCAGCATATTTCTGTCGTCGGACCTTCGAAGAAAGGGGCGCAACTGGAAGGCAGCAAAGGTTTTGCAAAAGCGTTTATGTTGCGTCAAAGTATCCCTACCGCGCGTTATTGGTGCGTTACGAAAGAAAATTTATCCGAAGGTATCGCTTTTATGCGGACATTACAGGCTCCTTACGTCTTAAAAGCGGACGGGCTGGCCGCCGGCAAAGGCGTATTGATTATTGAGGATTTAGACGAAGCGGTACACGAACTCAATGCGATGCTGAACGGCAGTTTCGGAAAAGCAAGTGAAACGGTTGTCATTGAGGAATTTCTTTCCGGTATCGAATGTTCGGTTTTTGTGCTGACGGACGGCGCTCATTATAAAATCCTTCCCGAAGCCAAAGATTACAAGCGGATCGGCGAAGGAGATACGGGTTTGAATACGGGCGGCATGGGAGCCGTCAGTCCGGTTTCGTTTGCCGACGACAAATTCATGAAAAAAGTAGAACAGCGGATTGTCATTCCGACCATTAAGGGATTAAAAAGAGAAGAAATCGACTATAAAGGATTTATTTTCTTCGGATTAATCAATGTGAAAGGCGAACCGATGGTCATCGAATACAATTGCCGGATGGGAGATCCGGAAACAGAGGTTGTCCTGCTGCGTATCCGGTCGGATTTGGTCGATTTGCTGGAAGGCGTGGCCAATGAAAACCTGCACGAAAAAGAATTACGGATAGATGACCGGACGGCTGTAACGGTCATGCTGGTTTCCGGCGGCTATCCGGGAGATTATGGTAAAGGCTATCCGGTAACAGGATGGGATAAAACGCGCGGCAGCATTCTTTTCCATGCGGGAACGGTTGAAAAAAAGGGGGAAATCGTTACCGACGGCGGCCGTATTATCGCTGTCAGTTCGTATGGAGCAACGAAAGAAGAAGCTTTACAGCAATCGTTTACCAATGCCGACGTCATCCATTTTGAAGGAAAGTATTACCGGAAAGACATCGGTTTCGATTTGTAAATGGATATTCGCAAGATACATACCGGTTTCATTACTCGTCGTTTCCCGCTGGCGATTGCCTTATTGTTTTTCTTTGCGTTACGGATACCATGGCTTGATAAGGGCAATCCGTTGGAATTTTGGGCTTCGGCAGTTATTCAAACAGGCATTGCCATATCCCTTTTATACCTTACGCAAACCTATAACATTGTCCGACAGAAAACCCTGTTACCCGCTTTTTTCTATGTATGGTTGACCGGAACGAATCCCGTATGTTTTTATAACCTCAGAGGGAGCATTTCAGCGTTTCTTATTGTTCCCTGTCTGGCGTTTTTATTTCACAGTTACCACAACCCCCGATCGCAACGGAATATGTTGAACATTTCGTTGATATTGACCCTGGGGAGTTTTTACTGGGCGCCCCTTTTGTTTTTTTTTCCGTTGTTCTGGCAAGGAATGTACAGGTTCAAAATCTTCAATTTCAAAAATTTCTTTGCCGGCGTATTGGGAATAGTACTGATTTTCCTCTTCCTCTTTGCCTGGAGCGTTTATAAAGGCGATGAAACGGTTTTTGAACAGATTCTATCCGGTTGGAGCGTCGTGTGCGATTTCCGGGTTGATTCGCTGGACGTCAAAGGATGGGTGCGGATTGCTTTTGTGATGCTTCTGTTTATCCTTTCGGGCGTCCGGATTTTTATGGCCGGAATATCGGAAAAAGTGCAAACCATCCATATATTAAGCTATCTGTATATGCTGGCAGGTATCCTGTTTGTCGTTTTCTTTTTCCAAAATCAATGGACGCCGGAATGGCTGTTGATACTCTATATTCCGGTTTCGTTGTTGATGGCTCATTATTTTACATATACGTACAGAAAAAGTGTGTCGTGGCTGTTTTTGCTAACCATTATCTTTTTTTTAGGGATGTTTGTCTGGGAATGGATGATTCTTGAAGGCGTAATTTAATCGAAAAAACTGTAAAATTCTCCTGTCTTCTCTCTCTTCTTGCGTTTCCTGTCGATGCGTATTTTTGATTCTTCTGTGTGGAATGTCAATAATTTCATGTAATTTTGTACCCTCGTTTAATTCACGCCGAATGAATATAAAAAAAGCAGAATTTATCATAAGTAATACGGATACGGCAAAATGTCCCAGCGACGGAAAACCGGAATACGCCTTTATCGGCCGTTCCAACGTGGGCAAATCGTCGCTGATTAATATGCTGACCGGAAGAAAAGGGTTGGCGCTCACCTCATCCACTCCGGGGAAAACCCAGCTAATTAACCATTTCCTGATTAACGACGAGTGGTATCTGGTCGATTTACCGGGCTACGGCTACGCGCAACGGGGCAAAAAGGGACGGGAACAAATCCGGCAGATTATCGACAGCTACTTAGACGAGCGCGAAGCGCTGACTTGCCTCTTCCTGCTGCTGGATTGCCGGCTCGAACCGCAAAAGAACGATTTGGAATTTATTCATCACCTGGGAGAAAGCGGAATCCCTTTTGCTATCGTGTTTACAAAAATTGATAAACTGTCTCGATCAAAACTGAACGAAAACATGTCCCTCTATAAAAATAAATTACTGGAAACGTGGGAAGAACTCCCGCCCGTCTTTTATACTTCGGCGGAACATAAACAAGGAAAAGAAGAATTATTGAGCTATATCGAAAATATAAATAAATCTCTATGAATTGGTTTGAATGTAAAGTTTCTTACGAAAAAATGATGGAAAACGGCGTCCAGAAACGGGTATCCGAACCCTATCTGGTAGATGCGCTGTCGTTTACGGAAGCTGAAGCCCGTATCATTGAAGAAATAAAGCATTATGTGAGCGGCGAATTTATTGTTGCCAACATCAAACGGGCAAGGATTGCCGAATTGTTTCTCAACGAAAAAGGCGACCGCTATTACCGCGTCAAAGTCTATCTTATTACGTTGGATGAAAAAAGCGGCGCAGAGAAAAAAACCGCTATCCAAATGATTGCACAGGCTTCCGATATCAAAGAAGCCATTGCCGTGGTGGAAGAAGGAATGAAAGGCTCGATGGTCGATTACGCCATTGCTTCGGTAATCGAAACCCTGATTATGGATGTTTTTCCTTTTCAACCGAATACGCCAATCGTTGCGGAACCCCAAGCATGAGCATCGCCCGTCGTTTGACCGAATTGCGGAGCGAACTGCCGGAGCAGGTCCGCATCGTAGCCGTTTCCAAGTTTCACGAGGTTTCCGCGATCCGGGAGGCTTACGAGGCTGGGCAACGCATGTTCGGCGAAAATCGGGTGCAGGAATTAATACCCAAATACGAATGCCTGCCGAAAGATATCGAATGGCATTTTATCGGTCATCTGCAAGTAAATAAAGTAAAACACATTGCTCCGTTTATCGCCATGGTTCAATCGGTTGACAGCTTGAAATTGCTGGACGAACTGAACCGTTATGCAGGGAAGCTTTGCCGCCGAATCCGGATACTACTGCAAATCCACATTGCCCGGGAAGCGCATAAATTCGGTTTTTCATTCGACGAAGCCGAGGAGTTGCTTAGCGGCGAACTGCCGCGTCAGTTTCCAAACCTGATCTTTTCCGGCCTGATGGGCATGGCAACGTTGACGGACGATTGGGAAGAAGTCCGGCGAGAATTTGCTTCCCTGTCGGCCTTTTTCACCCGGTTAAAAACGCAGAATTTCAGAGATAACAGCGATTTCAGAGAATTGTCCATGGGCATGAGCGACGATTACCGCCTGGCTGTTGAAGAAGGCGGCACGATGATTCGGATAGGCTCCCGATTGTTTGGCGAAAGAAATTACCGGGTTAGCGACTGGCCCGCATCGCCCGAATAATCGCGTCGGAAAAGCCGTTAGCTTCCAGTTCGTTCAATCCTTTAATAGTAATACCGCCCGGAGTGGTAACTTTATCAATTTCTATTTCGGGATTTTCCTGGGTAGCGTCTAATAAAGCGGCGGCGCCGAGCATGGTTTTGACGGCCAGATTTTGCGCTTCTTTCGGATAAAAGCCCATTTCGACCCCGGCCAGCATGGCCGCTCGGATGTAACGGAACAAATAGGCGATTCCGCAGGAGGTTAAAGCCGTTCCGGCAGTCAGTTTGCTTTCATCGAGGAGGACGGCGCTCCCCAGCTCATCAAACATTTTCAGCAGCAAAGACTGTTGTTCGGGAGAGGCGTTTTGAGTGGCTATCAACGTCATGCTTTGCCGGACGGCGATGGCGGTATTCGGTATTAACCGGAAAAGAACGGGTAACGGATTTTCGCTGTTGGCTTTCAACAAAGCCTCGTTCAGGCTGGCGATAGAAATGCCGGCAGCGATGGATACAACGATTTGCCGGGTATAATCGAGTTGGAATTTTATATCAAAAATCGTATCGCATATCAACCAGGGCTTGACGGCCAAAAGAATAATGTCGGCGTCAGCTACGCTGCTGTAATCGCTCAACGCAATCCGGATGTCCGGATGTGTGGCCTGTAACGCTTTCAGCGGCGCTTCGTGAATATCCGATACCGTAATATCGCCGGGTTTCAAGATGCTGCCGGATACTAAACCGCGGGCGATGGCGCTTCCCATGTTCCCGCCTCCGATAATTGTAAGTTTCATGCGTAAGTAATTAGTTGTTTGAAACGTTGTAAAAATTCATCAGCCAGCGCTTTCGTGAGGCTTAGCGGCGGTAACAGGCGAAAGATATTCGTTCCCGTAGCGCCGGTAAAGACATGTTGTTCGAAAAGCAACCGGTCGCGTAATGGTTTGATGGGCGTATCGAAGACGAGGCCAATCATCAATCCTTTTCCCCGTACTTCCCTGATTTGCGGATTTTTTTTCAGTTCATCCGTCAGATAGGCGCCGATACGGGCGGCATTTTCCACTAACTGTTCTTCTTCCATCACTTCCAATACGGCGAGGGCGGCGGCGCATGCCAGGGGATTACCGCCAAAAGTGGTTCCTAATTGCCCGTGCACAGCCTGAAATTTAGGCGAAATCAGCAGGCCGGATACAGGAAAGCCATTGCCCATGCCTTTGGCGATGGTGATAATATCAGGCCGGATTCCGGCATACTGATGGGCGAAAAATTTTCCCGAACGGCCATAACCGCACTGGATTTCATCCAAAATTAAGACCGTATCCGTTTCGCGGCAAACCCGGCTCAATTGTTGCAGAAACTGCGGATCGGGTACAATAATCCCGCCAATTCCCTGGATACCTTCGATAATTACGGCCGAAACATCCTCGTTGCGAAGCGTTTCCTGCATGGCTTCCTCATCGTTCCAGGGCAGAAAAACAGTTTCTAAATTCATCACATGAGTCGTCCAGTAAGTGGCGATGTCGGTTACGCGAACCGCCGCCGCCGACCGTCCATGGAAAGCATTCCGGAACGCGACCATCTTCCGCCGACCGTTGTAGTACGAGGCTAATTTCAGTGCATTTTCATTGGCTTCAGCGCCCGAATTGACCATGAACAGCGAATAGTCGGGATAACCGGATGCTTTTCCCAATTTTTCTGCATATTCGTCTTGCAAAGGGATTTGCACCGAATTGGAATAAAAGCCGATTTTCTGTAATTGTTCCGCTATTTTAGCCGTGTATCGGGGATGCGAATGTCCGATGGAAATAACGGCATGGCCGCCGTAAAAATCCAGATATTCTACATTGTTCTTATCGTATATTTTGCATCCCTGAGCGCGTACCGGCTCAATAGGCCAACGGGGAAAAACGTCGAAATAGTTCATATTATTGATGAATTTAAGGTTGCAAAGTTAGCATAAAATCCTCAATTATACGCAAACGGATAAAATAGATAATAGATAAAAGACAATAGATAAGAGGTAAAAAACAAAAGAAGATAGACATAGTAGAGAAAAATTAATTCAAAATTAATTTATTTATTAACCCTGTTTTACTTCCTTTGTATTTATTTTCTAAATACGCATGAATGATGTATAAAAAAGCCGTTATTTTTCTTTTATTTATTTTGCCGGCGGGAATTGTCAAAGCAGACGAGCCGATGCGTTCCGGGCAAGAGCGATCGTTGCCGATTGTTGCCAATCCGATGAATCTGAACTACCGGTTTCAGTCCGGAACACCCGCTTACCGGGAAGCGGCCGACCCGGTATGCGAATATTTCAAGGGGCAATACTACCTTTTCGCTTCCAAATCGGGCGGATACTGGCGTTCGGCGGATTTGGCGGAATGGGAGTTTATTCCCTGTTCGACCATCCGGGAAATAGAAAATTATGCGCCCGGCATACTCGTCCGAAACGATTCGATGTATTACATTGCTTCCGGCTCGAAGATTTACCGGACAGACAATCCGGACGCCGATCGGTGGGAAGAAATTCATACCAAGTTCACGCTGGGCGTTACCGACCCGTCTTTTTTTCAGGACGACGACGGCCGGGTCTATCTCTACTGGGGCTGTTCGGACAAGGCGCCGGTGGAAGGCGTCGAAGTGAATCCCGACGACGGATTTGCGCCCCTGGGCAACCGGTTGAGCTTGATTCCGCACAACAGCGAGCAATACGGCTGGGAAGTGCAGGGCGAAAATAACGACAACGGCCAAACCGGATGGAACGAAGGACCCTGCATGATTAAATACAACGGGAAATATTACCTGCAATACGCCTCGCCCGGTACACAGTTTCGCAGTTATGCCGATGGCGTCTATGTTTCCGACCATCCTTTAGGCCCGTTTATTTATCAGGAATACAGTCCTTTTTCGATCAAGCCGGGCGGATTTATCGGCGGCGCCGGGCATGGGCATACGTTCAAAGACAAGTATGGAAACTATTGGCACATAGCCACTATGAAGATATCCGAACGGCACATGTTCGAACGCCGGTTAGGCTTATTTCCGCTGTATTTCGACGAGGACGGCGAAATGTATGCGCCTGCGGTTTGGTCGGATTATCCCTGGACCGTTCCCGATAAAAAAACGGATTTCGAACCGGACAGCGACGGCGCCCTGCGGTGGAATTTGCTTTCATACAATAAACCGGTTACCGCTTCCTCTTCCTGCGCCGGCTTTTTGCCTTCAAAGGCGAATGACGAAAAAATAGAAACCTGGTGGGCGGCGCAAACCGGCGACGCCGGCGAATGGTGGCAAGTCGATTTAACCCGGCCGATGGCCATTCATGCCATTCAGGTGAATTTTGCCGATCAGGATTTTATCAATCCTGCGCCGGCCGTTTACCGGTATCAAATAGAAGCTTCCGCCGATGGCGAACATTGGAACCTCCTGATCGACCGGAGGCAGAACGTCCAAGATATGCCGCACGAACTGATCGTACCCGATCGGCCGGCGACTGTCCGTTTTCTGCGGATTACCAGCGCTCAAAACCTGCGCGGGAAGTTTTCCATTTCCGGCTTCCGCGTTTTTGGGAGAGACCAGGAGGGACAATGCCCGAACGAAGTATCCCGTTTACAGGTAGAAAGACAACATCCGGACACCCGTCGCTTCCTTGTGCAATGGGATAAACAGGAAAACACGACCGGATACATCGTCCGCTGGGGAATAAGCGAAAACAAGCTGAATCATGCCGTCATGGTTTTCGACAATCGGTGGGAAGCCGGATGTTTCAACCGCCATTCCTCGTATTATTTTTCGGTGGGCGCTTTTAACGAGAGCGGCATTACTCGCGGGAAAACTGTGGCGGGAGCGTTTTAGAGTGGCGGTTCCGGTAAATGAATACCAGGAGAAGGAATGCCGTAAGGGTTCCTGCAATTCCGTAAGCCGCCTCATGCGGCAACCGGAATCCTTCCGGAGCGATTAAAATATAGCTCAGTACCACCATCGTCATAAAAACAGCCGGAAGCAGCGTAATCCAGTAACATTTCTTTTCCCGAACCAAATAAACCGTTATCATCCACAACGTAACAGCGGCCAAGGTCTGATTCGACCAGGCAAAATATCGCCAAATAACATCAAAATTAACCTGCAATACGAAAAAGCCGATGACAAACAACGGAACGGCAATCCATAAGCGGTTGACGATCGGCTTTTGGTTATAACCGATAAAATCGGCCACAATCAGGCGGGCCGACCGGAAAGCGGTATCGCCGGAGGTAACAGGAGCCGCTATCACGCCGATAATGGCCAGTAATCCGCCGAATTTTCCGAGCCAGGTATGGGCAATCTTATCTACCACAACGGCCGCATTATTTCCGTTATCTGCAAGGAATTGCTGCAAGCCGCCGACCGAACCGAAAAAGCTCATGGCGGCCGCCGCCCAAATCAAAGCGACGAAAGCTTCGGTAATCATGGCGCCGTAAAACACCCGTCGGCCTTGTTTTTCATTTTTCAAGCAACGCGCCATCAGGGGCGATTGGGTGGCATGAAAGCCGGAAATCGCGCCGCAAGCAATGGAAATAAACAGCATCGGAAACAGGGGATATTTTTCCGGATCCGGATGCATATTGTGCAGATGGGAAGGAAGAGCTTCCGGAACCGGCGACCCGTAATATACCAACGCACAACCGATTCCTACAGCCATAAACAACAGGGCAAACCCGAAAAACGGATAGATCTTCCCGATAATCTTATCAATCGGCAACAACGTCGCCAAAACGTAATAAATGAAAATAACGACGCACCAGAAAGTGAAATTCAGTACGGACGGCGTGAGATTGGCTAATAATTTAGCCGGGCCGGCAATAAACACCACGCCCACCAAGACCATCAACAACAGGGTGAAAATCCGCATGAATTGTTTGAAGCCGGTTCCCAAATAATTTCCCGTAATTTCCGGAAGGCTTTTCCCTGCGTCGCGTACCGACATCATTCCGGATAAATAATCGTGCACCGCGCCGCCGAAAATACTCCCGAACACAATCCACAGAAACGCCGCCGGACCATACGCCGCCCCCATAATCGCTCCGAAAATAGGACCCAAGCCGGCAATATTCAGAAACTGAATTAAAAATACCCGTCCCCAAGGCATGGGGATATAGTCCACCTGATCCTGATGGGTATAAGCCGGGGTTTGCGCCTCGCGTCGGACGCCGAATACGTTTTCCATCCACCGGCCATATACAAAATATCCGGCGATCAATAATGCGACAGCAATAAAAAAAGTAACCATAATTGCTTGTTTTTTGCGGAAAAGACAGATTTATATGCCGGCAAAGTTAAGGAATGATTTTAAGATTTCAAAAAGTTGTCCCACCAGGACTCGAACCTAGGCTGGCTGAACCAAAATCAGATGTGCTACCACTACACCATGGGACAATCCTCTATCGCTTTTTAAAAGCGTTGCAAAGGTACGCTTTTTTGCAAAATATCCAAATAATTGCCCGGGTATTTTACAGAGCTATCAGCAAAAAGTAGTCTTTCTTGCCTTTCTGCGCCAAAAGGTATTTTCCGCCTAATAAATACGAAGCATCAATCACGGCATCGAATGTAGTTAATTTTCCTTTGTTGATGCTGACGCCGCCGTTCTGCACCAGTTTGCGCATCTCGCCTTTCGATGGAAATACCGGCGCTTTTTCCGTTAACAAGTCCACGGCTTTGACGCCGCCGGACAGTTCGTCTTTGGAGATTTCATACTGGGGAACGCCGGCAAAAACATCCAGTAACGTGGCTTCATCCAAGCGTTTCAAGGCATCGGACGTGGAATTGCCGAAAAGAATGTTGGACGCTTCTACCGCCGCGGCATAATCGTCCTGCGAATGTACCAGCAGGGTTACTTCCTGCGCCAACCGTTTTTGTAGCGGGCGCAGATGAGGGGTCGTTTGTTGGGAAGCGATCAGACTTTCTATTTCTTCTTTATCTAATGCAGTAAAAATCCGGATGTATTTTTCTGCATCCGCGTCGCTCACATTCAGCCAGAACTGGTAGAATTTGTAGGGCGACGTGTAGCGTTTCTCCAGCCAGACGTTGCCGGATTCGGTTTTTCCGAATTTGCCGCCATCGGCTTTGGTAATCAGCGGACAGGTCAAGGCAAAAGCTTCGCCACCGGCTTTTTTACGGATTAACTCCGTGCCCGTAGTGATATTGCCCCACTGGTCGGAACCGCCCATTTGCAGTCGGCAGCCGTAATTTTCATACAAAAACAAGTAGTCGTATCCTTGCAACAACTGGTAGGAAAATTCCGTAAAAGACATCCCTTCCCGCGAGTCGGCCGAAAGGCGTTTTTTGACGGAATCTTTCGACATCATGTAATTGACGGTAATGTATTTCCCGATATCGCGGATAAAATTCAGAAACGAATACGACTTTGTCCAATCGTAGTTATTCACCAGAAGCGCTTTGTTCGGAACGTCGGACTCGAAATCCAGAAATCGGGCGAGTTGCGCCTTTATACTTTCCTGATTATGGCGTAATGTTTCTTCGCTCAACAAATTCCGTTCTTGCGATTTCATGGAAGGATCGCCAATCATGCCCGTAGCGCCTCCTATCAAAGCGATGGGGCGATGCCCCGCCCGCTGAAAATGTTTCAGCATCATCACGCCTACGAG
>JAITAH010000007.1 GCA_031284225.1 Dysgonamonadaceae bacterium
GGTACCAGCTTCAACGCGTTGTTAGTAGGTAACCTCGTCGGTGGAGCTGCTGCCGATTACGGCATGGCCACTTACTTCTGGTCCGGTAGCGCCGGTAGCGCTACGGTCGCATGGCGTCGGTATCTTTATAGCGGCTACTCTGGTGCGACTCGGGATACTGGCTATAAGTGCCGCTCCTTTAGCGTCAGGTGTAAGAAAATATGACCTTGTGATTATTTAACAACCTGAGTTCGGGATATTTCTTGTCCCGAACTCAGGTTACCAAGCAGTGGCAAAACCTTGACAAAAACAATGCTGATAACTCCAAGCCATAAGTCTATCGGCTGTAAATGTACATAAAAATTCTCGCATATACACAGACGAATAAATTACTGATATTTATTGTATCATTCTTATAAAAAAATCGGAAATGATATTTTTCCCCCTTTTATTTGGTACGAATCTTTTTAGAAATTTAGCTTTTCTATCTATCTTTGTATCACTATAAAATTTAAGACAAAATACCATGAAAAAACTTATTTTCTGCATGTTGGCGTGGATTATTGTTCCATGTTCATATTGTCAAAATTTGACGTTAACTTTGGTTAACCCGTCCGGACAAAAAATAGTTGATTATACGGCTGAAATACCGGTATCACAACTGCGGCAGTTACCTGCCGGTAATTATGTAGCCATCGTTGACGATCAAAAAGTTCCTGTCGAAATCACAACTAATCTTTTGGGCGAAACTCAATTTATTTTTCCTGTAGCCGTATTGAATCCGCACGAAACAAAAAAAGTGACGATCCTTCCCGGACAAGCGGAACAGTACCCTAAACGGACGTATGCCGAACTTTCCCATAAAATCGGAGGACATTTCGAGGGATCGAAATATGTCGGCGGATTCTCATGGGTAAAACCAAATTATATCCGGGTACCCGACAATTTCAAAGATCATGCGTATTACATTAAATACGAAGGTCCCGGATGGGAAAGTGATAAAGTCGCTTTCCGTTTTTATTTAGATCAACGCAATGCAATTGATGTTTTCGGAAAAAAAACGCCCGGTATCGTTTTGCCGTTTGTTGGTGTCGACGATTACGAATCTTACCATCACATGGCCGATTGGGGAATGGATAACATGAAAGTAGGCAAAGCCTTAGGAATTGGCAGTATCGCCGTATGGGATGGAGAAAAAGCAGTTCGCGTTGAAAAAACGGATAGCGTTATTTGTTATATCCCCAGCGATGGAAAAATTCGCTCCCAAGTGATGACCACTTATTACGGTTGGGATGCGAACGGAATAAAATGCAATCTGAAATCATTAATATCCATTGATGCCGGTAGCCGGGCTTCCCGCATGGAATTACTTTTGGACAAAGAAATTGAAAATCCGGCAACAGGAATCAACTTGGACAAAAACGCTGAGTTTTTCACTCAAATCAACGAAAATGAAGAATGGTCTTGCATTGCTACTTTCGGTAAACAAAGCTTAAATAACGACAATATGGGGCTGGCTCTTTTCATCCGGACGAAACAAATCAAGGAGATAAAAGAAGATAAAGAAAATCATGTGATACTTTTGAAACCCGAAAAGGGTTATATAGATTATTATTTCATGCCTGCTTGGGAATTAGATTGGGAACCGGTGGTTACGAAAGATGATTTTCTGAAATGTATTGAAGAAGTAAAAAATCGATTAATTCAGTTAAACATTGAAAAAGAATAAAATGAAACAATTTATGAATGACAATTTCGTCTTACAGACGGAAACCGCTCAAATGCTTTACCATGAGCACGCAAAAAAACAACCGATTATTGATTATCATTGCCATTTAGTTCCTCAAATGATTGCAGAAGACCGCAGATTCGATAATTTAGGTCAAATCTGGTTGGAAGGCGACCATTATAAATGGCGGGCGATGCGAACCAATGGGATAGAGGAACGGTACATAACCGGAAAAGAAACTTCCGATTGGGAAAAATTTGAAAAGTGGGCAGAAACAGTTCCCTATACAATGCGAAACCCGTTGTATCATTGGACGCATTTGGAGTTGAAAACCGCTTTCGGAGTAGATAAGATTTTGAAACCGGAAACGGCGAGAGAAATCTTCGACACCTGTACGGCTTTGCTTCGGACGCCCGGATTTAGCGCGCGCGGACTGATGAAACATTATGGAGTGGAGGTCGTTTGTACGACCGACGATCCGGTCGATTCCTTAGAATATCACAAAGCCTTGAAAGAAGAAGGATTTGAAATAAAAGTGTTACCTACTTGGCGTCCCGACAAAGCAATGGCGGTGGAAGTTCCGGATACTTTCCGCACTTATATCGAGCAGCTATCGACTGTTTCGGGAGTCGTCATCCGGCAGTTCGACGATTTGCTGGAAGCCTTGAAAATTCGTCACGACTTTTTTGCTTCCGCCGGATGTAAATTATCGGATCATGGAATCGAAGAATTTTATGCAGAAGACTATACATTGGCGGAAATCCGTATAATTTTTAATAAGGTGTATGGCGGGACATTTTTAACTCAAGAAGAAATTTTGAAGTTTAAATCCTGCATGTTATACGAATTTGCCTTGTTGGATTGGGAAAAAGGATGGACGCAGCAATTTCATTACGGTGCGCTCCGGAATAACAACACCCGGATGTTTAATAAACTTGGTCCGGATACCGGTTATGATTCTATTGGAGATTGGAATACCGCAAAAGCGATGTCTAAATTATTGAATCGCTTGAATTTGGAAGACAAATTAGCCAAGACGATCCTGTATAATCTCAATCCGCGTGATAATGATATGATTGCAACGATGATTGGAAATTTCCAAGACGGTTCGGTCGCCGGAAAAATTCAATTCGGTTCAGGCTGGTGGTTTTTGGATCAACGATTTGGCATGGAAGCCCAAATGAATTCCTTATCCGTATTGGGACTTTTAAGCCGTTTCGTAGGAATGTTGACCGATTCGAGAAGTTTCCTCTCCTATCCGCGGCACGAATATTTCCGGCGTATCCTATGCAATTTGATCGGAAATGACGTAGAACAGGGATTATTACCGGCGTCTGAGTTACCTTTCTTGGCACAATTAGTTGAGAATGTTGCGTATAATAATGCTAAACAATATTTCAAATTTTGATAACGAAACGCATCTAAACAATAAATCAATGAAAGAATTAAGCAAGCAAACAGTCAATAAACCGGAATTGCCGGTAAAAATATTACAATTCGGAGAAGGCAACTTCCTCCGCGCCTTTGTCGACTGGATGATTCATAAAGCCAACGAAGCAGGAGTGATGAATCATGGAATTGTCGCCGTACAACCGATAGCGCAGGGAATGGCTGGAATGATTAATAAACAAGATGGTCTTTACCATGTTTATCTGGAAGGCATAAAAGAGAAACAGGCAATCAAAGAAATTACATTGGTGAAAAGTATTCATCAGGCAATCAATCCGTATGACGAATACAAAGCCTACCAAGAACTGTTCTTGAGTCCCGGTTTGGAAATGATCGTTTCCAATACAACTGAAGCCGGAATTAGATATGAAGAAGGAGATGATTTGACTGCAGCGCCTCCTAAATCTTTTCCTGCAAAGGTTACGGCTCTTTTATACCAACGGTTTAAAAAGTTTGCCGGAGCGAAAGACAAAGGTCTATTGTTTATCGCCTGTGAACTTATCGAAAACAACGGTTCGACTTTAAGGGAATACGTGCTGAAACATGCCGAATACAATCATTTAGGCGCTGATTTTATTGAGTGGATCAAAAAAGCGAATTATTTTTACGATACGCTGGTCGACCGGATTGTACCCGGTTTTCCTCGTGAAACAATCAACGAAATCAAAGAAGAAATCGGCTTCGACGATAATTTAGTGGTGAAAGGCGAATATTTCCATGTATGGGCGATCGGCGGAGATCCTGTGATAAAAGAAAAATTACCCTTGGATAAAGCCGGTTTGAACGTTTTATTTATGGACGACATACGGCCGTTCCGGGCAAAGAAAGTCCGTATTTTGAACGGTTCGCACACAGCGATGGTTCCTGTCGCCTTGCAAATGGGATGTGAAACCGTCAAAGAGGCTTTCAATGAGCCTCTGGTGGAACAATTCATCAACCAAATGGTGAATGAAGAAGTCCTTCCGGCTATTCCCGAAGACCTCGAAGAATTGAAGAAATTCTCGGAAAAAATATTGGAACGTTTCTACAATCCGTACATCAAGCATTATCTGAAAGACATTTCTTTAAACTCATTGTCCAAATGGGAAGCACGTAATTTCCCGACCTTAAAGGATAATGTTCTAAAATTACATAAAGAAGCTCGCCGGACCACTTTCTCTTTGGCGGCCTTGCTGGTATTGTACAGCGGGCAGTCGGAGGTAGCGTTCACGCCGAACGATACGCCTGAATTTGTGGATTTTATTCAAAAAACGTTTGACAAAAACAACATTAAAAAATGGGTCGAAGGAATTATTAACAATAAAAATCTTTGGACGGAAGATTTGAGCGCTATCCCTGATTTGGCGGAGAATGTTGCGAAAGATGCGCAGCTTATCCTGCAAAACGGAATGAAAAAAGCGCTACAAACAGTCGTGTAACGTGAGTGCAGCGTAAAAACCGCTCTCGTAAAAGGAGGGTATCCTCTACTTTTTGGATACCCTCTTGTTTCAAACAAATATACCTTTTTCTTTTCATTCTGAAACGCAACGAACCGTTAAGCCGCCGGCGCGATTGTTCGTGCTCGCTACAGTAATACTACCAATGGCGAAGCCCAAAGCGTACGAATTAGTACCTGTAGTAGTAGTACTCCAATAGTAGCCGTTGTAGCCGACATTGAGTTGCGCACCGCCACTACGAGCACGGCCCCCTGCGGCGGACAAAAAGAGAGACGTGGGTTTGTTCATGCCCCCGGGCTTGAGCTGGTAACCAGAAGTACCGTTTGCACCTCCATCTTGCCAAACCCAAGTATTATTCGATTGAATTTGTGCCCATTCGGCCAGAGTCGGTACACGCCAATTGTTGCCATCATGTTCCAAAGCACTGCTGTTTTTACAAGGATTCAAAGCAGGATTACCCCAAGTCCAATCATTCGTAGGAGCACCAGCAGAATTTTCAGCCGTTTCAGGATATTGACGCCAATCGGATGTGCCGGCATTACGCTGGATAAATTTGCCGGAAATAGCAGGAAGATTGTCTTTAATCTGACCGGAAGCATCCAGAGAATCAGCGACAACGCCAACACCACCGGCAGAACTTAAATAAGAAGAATTTGTAACGCTTTTTCTACGGTCTTCATGACCATCTTTTTTACGTCCCCATTGATACCACTCACCGTAAACTATAGGATCGTAAGCTTTATCAGTAGCTACGCCTTCGCCTGCTTGGGCGGTTTTTGGTTCATAAGTCAACTGTTGTTGTAACGTTTTACCCTGATCTGCTC
>JAITAH010000028.1 GCA_031284225.1 Dysgonamonadaceae bacterium
GATCGTCAAGGGATTTGTCCGGAAGGATGGGTAATTCCCAGTGACTATGACCTGAATCAGTTGGAAGAAGAGATTGCTACTCATCCGGAACTTTACTCTTCTCAAACAGAACCACATGAATGGCAGTCAAGGTATGAAATCATTGTCAACTGGCGTCCGGGTACAGGAAGTCCAACTGCCGATTGGTGGGGTCGCTCGATGAAAAGTTCTACGTCGGTTAATAGTATAGACCCACAGGGTCTAAGTTATACCGACGGCACCGGCTTCAATGCGTTGTTAGTAGGCTTCCTCGGCACCGGAGCTGCTTCCGATTACGGCACGTACTCTTACTGCTGGTCCAGTAGCGCCGATAGCGCTACAGCCGCATGGCGCCGGTATCTGATTAACAATGCCTCTGGCGTAAATCGCTCTCCTATTAGTAAGTACCACTCATTTCCCGTCAGGTGTAAAAAAATATGACCCTGTGATTATTTAACAATTCTCGAACTCAAATTAAAAAGTGCGCCTGATTCCGGGCGCACTTTTTTAGGATGAGATATTAAACAGTAATCTTACTTCACAATCTTCACAGCACTTCCGCCGGTATTTAGTATATAAACGCCTTTCGGCAGTGCAGAAGTAATAATGCGATTGTTGCCGTTTTTCAGATTTGCCGTCAAAACAGTTTTACCCGACAAATCGAAAATTTCTGCCGTTCCGCTTTCCGTTGCGTTGATAATGATGTAATCGACAAACGGATTGGGATAAACGCGGATTTCCTGTGTATTCACGCCGGTTATGCCTGTCGGAATGTCGGATGTAATCGTAAGCGTTTTATCCACCGTTTTGCCATTGGAATTAAAGCGGACAACGATATCGCTTTCACCTTTGGTTTTGAGCGTAATCAACAAATTGTCGTTCGCTATCGCCGCCGATAATACATCTTCATTAGATACGGATACTATCGTTTTCACAATAGCGGCCTCCATATTGTCGGCGTCGGTAATCTTGTCGCCGAGATAGATAGTAGAATCCGCCGTAACAGTGAAATCTGCCAAAGCTTCAAACACGACCGGAGCGGCATTGTCGGGGAAAACGGGGATGGATGGAAACCAATAATTCTCACTCATCGGATATTCGGCAACTACGGTTTTAGACGCCGGATTAATCGTCACTACACGATATTCTGTTGAGCCGAAACTACGGAATAGAGAAGCGTAAATATGATTCGTAACCGGATCGATGCGGAAACCTGCACCGTAAAAACCCCAGCCGCCATCGTCGTAATTCTCCAAATTGTACACTTCTTCGGCTTGCGCAGCGTCGATATTATAAGCGTAAATTTTGGTGGAGCTGAACCAACCGCCATCATTCTTCCAGAAAATTGTATTTTCCTGTTTGCTCGAACAAAAACCGTCCGCCGTCCACGCATACCACGAGTTGGGAACGCCATAACCGGCAGGCAACGCCACGCGCGTTGTATCCAGAGTATAGGGATCGAGTTTGAGCAAATAATCCTGTACGCTGCCGCTGCCGCTCACATCATTGGCAACGCTGCACCAGATATTGCCGTCTTTCGACAATACGATAGAACCGAAACCGCGCTGATTAGCGCCGTCCAGAGGAGCGCCGATAACCGTTTCTACTTCGTCTGTTTCGGGATTGATAACCACTATGCCTGTTTTTTGATTAACAGCAAACACGCGGCCGCCCACGCGGAGCATGGTGCCAATTTGCGCCGAATACAAGTCGCCCGAAGCGCTGCCTGTTCCCTCAATTTGTGCGCCTATTTCCATTGCACCGGCGTCGTAAACGTAAATGCCGTTGCTGGTGCCGATGTAGCCTTTGTGTTCATCAACACCGAGAAAAGCGCGTCCGTCAGCAACGGATTGTCCGTTGTTGTCGGTAGCGATATTGGCAAATTCTTTCAGCGATTTCATCGTTTTGGCGTCAACGACTGCCAAGCGGCTGCCTTCAATGCTTGCACCCGGATCTTTCGACTGTTTGGATGTAATATACAATTTGTCGCCGTAAACGGCAGCATAGGGCGAAGTGCAGCCCAATTCCTTACCCGGATTTTCCCGCTGATATACGCGGTAAGCCCAAATTCCGTTGTTGGTCAGGAAGTTGATGGTGCTGTTGTTGTGTCCAAACCAGTCTTCATTGACAAAAAACACCCCTTGTGTATAATCCAAAGTATCCACCGCAACCGTGCAGGATTGTTCCGCTCCGCCGTCTTTGGCATAAGCGGTAACGGTCGCAGTGCCTTTGCCTAAGGCTTTTACCAAGCCATTGGCGTTTACATCCAATACAGCGTAGTCGCTTGAAGTCCACGTAAGGCGCTTATTGGTGGTATTGGCGGGTAAAACAGTCGGAGTAAGCGTCCAACTGTCGCCTATCAATGCTGTTTTTTCCGTATCGCTCAATAGAAGGCTTTGAGCAATTTGGTTGTTGACCGTAACATCGCAGGTATCTTTGAGTGTTGTAAGCTCCGCGCTTGCGGCAATAATTTTCGCTGTACCCGCTTTCAATGCTGTAACATTTCCGCCGACGTCAACCGAAGCCACTGCCGGATCGGTCGAAGTCCAAGTCACATTGGGATTAGCGCCTTCCGGCGAAACGCTTGTAGTCAGAGCAACCACATCGCCTACAATCATCGTTTGACTTATTTCGTTTAGTGTAACCGCTGTAATAGCCGGCGTGATATGAACGAGCAAACTGTCTTTGAATCCGCCGTCGTTGGTGGTGTAATAAACCCAACTGTCGCCCACTGCGTGGGGTTTCAGATATTGCATCGTTGCGGAATAAAGCCTTACCACCGATGAATCCATTTTCAAGGTAACTGTTTTATTTGTTGCATTGGCAGGATAAACCTCGTAAGGCGGCATCCAAAGGGAAGTAGTAACCGGCTTCCACACTTCTTTCGGCGGAGTAACCGCAATACCGGTAACGTGAATGGAATCCACCGTAACTTGTATGCTGTCTTTGAACGTGCCGTTGGTTTCAGCATAAATCTTTACCGTACCTTGCTTTAATCCCCTGATATAGCCTTCCGTACCCGAAGCGCTTGCTGTTGCTACGGTTGCATCGGAACTTGTCCATGTGATTTTTTTATCGCTGGCCTCGCTTGGCGTAAAAGAAGTTGTTGCATAGAAGTATTGATTAGGGCCTATCAAAGTGTCGTTTGAAGTAATCGCAAAATCGGTAAGCGGAATAAAATCAACCTTTATCAATGCCGAATCCTGCAATGCCGCGTCGTCTTGCGATTGGGCAACAACCCATGTTTCGCCGGCGGCGACAGCCGTTACTGTTCCCGCTGTATTAACGGTTGCAATAGCCGTATTGCGCGACGTCCATGTGATTTTTGTATTGCTTGAACCTTCGGGCAAAAACGTACCTTTCAGGGCGAAGGTATTCGGAACAGTCAAATCTACCGTTTCGACATTCAGTTCCAATGCAGTTGCAGGATTAAAAACTACCGTAACTTCGCAGGAATCCACAAAATTGCCGTCGCTTGATTTAGCGCGAAGTTTAGTCGTACCTGCAATGGAACCGGTAAGAACACACATCACTTGCGGCGAGGAATATTGAGTGCGGGAAAATAGATTTGCCGGATCATCTGTCGTCCAAGTAATTCCTCTATTGCTTGCATCTGCCGGCGAAAAGTTTACTATGATAGTATCTTTTTGATTGATAAGAATCGTTGTGTTCTTTTTATTGAAAGAAATACCTGTCAGCGGCTCGTTTACAACCGTTAGCTTACAGGTATCCGTAAAATTACCCTCCGCAGACTTTGCATAAATCTTGGTTTCTCCTTCGTTTCTTGCGGAAATAGCGCCCGTCGTGGCATTTACGGTAGCAACCGTAGTATTAGTTGATCCCCAAGTAACGATTTTGTTCGTTGCATTGGCGGGATTGAAAACAACGTCCAACGTATCAACGCCGTTTTTCTTCATTGTCAATTCCTTTTGAACAAGTGAAATGCCTTCCAATGCTCTGGTTACGGCAATGTCGATGTTCTTTTTGCTGACTGTTCCGTTGGATGTGGCAAGGAACGTAAGTTTGGCGTTTCCGCTCTGACCGGCCTGCGGCGTAATAGTCAATTTGTTATCGGCAACGGCGGCAGTAACCAAATCCGTATTGTCGGACGAAACTGTGCTTGTGATATTGTATGCCACATTGTCGGCGTCCGTGAGTTGTCCGTCCAGCGGAACAATTGTTGGCGCAGCGTTCAAAGCAAAAGTGTAGGAACCCGGTAAATCAATTTTTGCCGCTTTGTCGGGGTAAGTAATATGTTCAACGCTTCCGTTCAAGGCCGGCGTAAAAGTACTCAACACGTCGCCGGTAGCGGTATCCACCAGATAGATTTTGTTGCTAACCGTCGAACCTGTTGTTTTATCAGCCGAAACGGTCAGTTGATTTACCTGATAATTCAAACTGACGGCTGCCTTTGAGAACGCCAATCCTTTTTCATCCGGTAAGGAAAAGAAAGGCGATTCGATCGAGGCCGGCTGTCCGATTTTATATTGAAAAACATTCGTTGGATTGGACTGAAATCCGGTATTTGCCCAATACAGGACATCTTTACCGGCATCGGCAAAAAACAGTTTTGCATTCCAATCGTTCCAGTCCGAAGAAAAAGCTGCATTGGCGGGCAATGTGATGCTCCATGTTTCCAGCGTTTCGGGATTGATTCTCGACAAAAGCGTTCCCGCTCCCGCCCAGACTGTTCCGTCCATGCTTTGCGTCAAAAACAAATAATTGCCTGTGAGCGTTTTTTTTACCGTATTGTTTCCGGTATTTATCACAACGAGGCCTTTGTTTTTTTGTACGGCAAAAACGAAGCCTTTTGAATACAACATGGCTCCTGTTTCTGCATTTGTGTTGGCGATTACGGTTCCAAGTGCAGGCGTTTCGCCGAGAGTGACGGGAAATATACCGTTGCTTGTTCCGAGATAGCCTGTTTGTTCATTAACGCCTACAAACGATCGTCCGCCGCTAATGTCAATTTCGGCTTTCTTAACGACTTTCAACGCGTCGGCAACGAGCAAGTGCGCATCGGAAACGATGTACATATTTGCCCCAAAAAGCGTAGCGCTGTAAGCATTGGCGTCAAGCGACAAAGATGGATTTTCCGTGCCGTATATATCGTAAGTCAAATTTCCTTTTTTGTCCAAAACGCTCAAAAGACTGCTGGTAGCGCCGTTGGACAACAGGAATGTTCCGGTATTATAACCGGGCGCGGGTGCGCCCGCCAACGGTTTCCATGTGTAATTACTCATACCGAGCGCAAAATTCCAGCCGTCCCAACAGCCGTCGGTTAATCTGCGGCCTGATGCTCCAACGCCGCTGTAACCCCAACTTGCATTATCGTCAGCCTTTAACCAATAACTCCAATAACTGCTGTACCAGCCTGCACCCCAATAATCTTCCGGATCGCCGGCTTCATAATCATCGTAATCGTAAACAGGCGTGGGATGAGGAATCACGCCGTTATCGTCGGGCTGGATGACGACGCCTGTTTTTTTGTTTTTTACAAAAAAGATGCCGTCGCCATTCGCGTCGTAACCAACGCCTGCAATAGCTGAACCATAGCCGGAAGTGGTCGCGTCCGCCATTACATGAAATTTTGGGTCGGCTTTACATACGTCGAACAAAATATCTACGCCGTATTTATCGCCGTCCCATTGATAACCCCACACCATCGCATTGGTTTCACGTGGGTCGTTCCATTGCACAGCCAATGCCGCACGTTTACTGCCGTCGCCTGCCCAAAGGATAATGTCGTCGAAAGTAAAGTTATCGCTTCTCAACGACTGCGATTGTTTGAGCGTCGTTGGCTGCTGTTCGATGTCGGGGCGAGGAAATCCCTGCACTTTGAAGACATCGCTTTGGGCGAAAAGCCCTGCGCTGAAAAATAGCGCAATGAGAAAAAAACTGATTTTTTTCATTTGAAATAAATATTAGAATTACTGTTTTACGAATTTAATCGTTTGTTGATTGATTTTCAATAGATAAATACCCGGTTGCAAGGGACAATCCATGTAGTTTGTGCCGCTTGAAAGAGTAAATGAAAGGACGCGGCTACCGGTCAGGTCGTAAACGGCGGCCGCTTGTTCTGTTTCCGATGTGATAATCATTTGCGCCTTTACGGGATTTTGCCGCAAAAGCGTTGCGTGCAACGCCCTCACATTCGGAATACTGTTATTAATATCAATATTCACATCGCCGCCGGTGAGGTGCAAATCTTCCGCGCCCATCACTTCTGTGGATGTTTCGCCGAGCCAACCGCAATACTGGTTAACGCCGGTATAAACTTTTACGAAATGAATACCGGGCAGTTGCACAGGATTGCCCTCATTGTCCACCGCCCATTCGATACTCAAATTCGACTGTACATCTATGTTCGGATTATTATCCGCATAACCCCAATCATAAGCATATTGCACATAATAGGAGCCTGTGCCGCTTTCGTCCACATAGTTATTTGCAAGTTTAGTGCCTGAAAATGAGAGCGTTTCACCGGCAATCCACTGTGGATAATACGGTTGGGTGTGATAAACGTTGCGATAAAGATAGCCGTTGCCGTAGCCGTTGCTTGTCCAGCGGATATAGGTTGTGTCGCTCAGATACCTGTATTCATTGTCGGGCGTTTTTACTTTGTTTTCGTCGGGTTTATAATAGGTAATTTCGTAATTATGAATGGTTTCAGGCTTGCGATATTCGCTGCCTGCCAATTCGTACCAAGTATCGTCAGGTTGCCCGTTGCCATTGGCGTCATACGAAACCATCACAATGCCCGGCTCGCAACTGCCGCCTTTGCATGAAGCGTTTTGATTCGGGTTACCTGTAGCCCAAAAGGCGTTACCGAGAATCTTAAAATCATATTTGCCCGGTGTATTTTGCACCAAATGATCGAACCCGAACACTACATAACCGCCGTAACCGCCGAGCGTAATCATCTTCTGCGCGTTATCGGCAAGACATTCTCCGGCTTTGCGGATCATATCCGCCTTTGTGTCGCCCTCGTCATATTTCGGCAATTTATTGACAAACTGTCCGGGTGCAGGTTGAAAATCATACACCTTATTGATATACGGCGATTGTGCGTTGACGACCGGACTTATTATACAACAGACTATTAAAAGAAGTTTTTTTATCATATCTCAATTTTGTTTAGTTAAATCATTCGGACTTTTCTTTATACAACAATGCGAAATGCGCCGGAATATCGCCCGTCTGCACCGTCCATTTCTTTTTACCTTCTTTATCAAAACAGTACAATACGCCCGGATAGACATAATTGGCGGCGTCGGTAACATAAATGTCTTTGTTTACCGGATTCACCTGAATGCCGTAGGGCATCGACATTTTTTTATCTTCGCCGTCGGTAATGAAGTTGCGGGTGACAATCTCTTTTTTTGCTACATCAACAATTCCGAAAGCAACGGTCCATTCATAAGTGACATAGCTCCACTGATTGCCGATGATGTAGAGCGAGTCGCCGTCGAGCGTGAATTCCGCTATGGGAATATCCAATGCGCCGCCGTAGGTATCCGTCTTGGTATCAATCCAAAACAGCCGCGAAGCAACATTGTAGTAATCGCCGCGCGAGCTAACCCACAAGTTGCCGTGTTTATCGGCTCGCAAGTGGTGCAAGTTGATTTCCACCGGAATGCGTTTGATTTCGGTGAACGAATTTATATCAATCACGGAAACCGTATTTTCGTAGTTCGGCACTATATATCCGCCGCTGTTGGCGACATAGATTTTGTCGTCCACAATTTCCAACTCGTCGGGCTGAAAACCGACCAGACACTGCGCCACCTCTTGTAAAGTCGCTGTATCCACTTTTGCTACATAGCCGATTTGTTTGTAGTCGGGATTGATTTCCACCGGTCCCGCATACGAAGTTACATACGCATAGCCGTCTTTGAATTGAATGTAGCGGCAGTTTGGAATGTCAATCTGCCCAATGCGTTTGGCGGTGAATTTGTCCATCACTTCCACCTTGTTTGAACAGTTAATCACGGCATAGAGCCGCGAGCCGTAAATTTGGAGGTCGTTGCCCACATCGCCCAATTCTTTGGGAACGGTGGGGTTGACGGTAGCATAAATATCGCGGTGATACTCGATTGTGTCTTTGGTAAAGTCCATATAATCGAGTGTGGACTTGTTGGTGCCCATATTCGCCTCGTTGAGCAGGTAAAAGCCAATTAACTCCGACTTTACTATCAAACTGTCCTGCGGCGTAATGGGAATTATATCTTCGGGGACAAACTCATAGCCGTCGCGACAACTTGTGAATAGACATAAAGTCAGCAGCAGCTTTACTTGCAATTTGTGATTTGTAATTTGTAATTGTTTCATATATCTAATTTTAGAATGACCTTGAAATTTCGTCCCGGCATCGGGTAACAAGTAATGACTTCAAACTGTTGATTGAGGATATTATTAACTTCTGCCGATAATTTGAATTTTGTGTTTTTATAATGAAATGATTTCCCCAGAGTCAAGTCGCTGGTGTACCAGGGCAACTCGTGGTTCTTCGGTATGTTGGCGGAATTGTGATAGCGTTCGCCGACATAGATAAAACTGTAATTCAAATCCCATGACCGCCGTACGATATTGACAATCATCGAGCCGCTGTGCCAAGGAATATAGTTGATTTGCCCGCCGTACCATTTCTCTTGCTCTTCGTTTTTGGGAGGGGTAAAGTTTTGCGCTTTTTGATAAGTATAATTCAGGTTTGTATTGATTTGAACATCGGCAGGCAATTTCCAGCCGATTTGCGCCGAAACATCTACGCCGCGAATTTCCACATAACCCAGATTTTCCATTTGCCAGCGATTCAGGCTACCGCTTCCGCTACCGCCTTTCGGTGTAGCTACAATTTTGTCTATTACCTCATTGTAATAGGCGTCGGAACGGAAATTCAAATAACCGACAATCCCCTTTTTGAATTGTTTTTCGTACTGAAAACCAATATTATATTGCGTAGTATATTCGGGACGAAGTTTGATACTGACGAAATCCGTGTAGTACAAATCGTTGAAAGTAGGCATACGGAATATGCGTTTGTAAAAGGCGCGAAAATTCAGATTTTCGTGTTTCAACGGCTTGTACGAGAGGAAAAACGCAGGCGTGTATTCCGATTTATCATCCGGTTTAGCCATGGTTTGTTTCTTGATATTTTCGAAAACAAATGTGCCCAAAACGCTTGCCTGTGCTTTCCAGCGACGCCATTCAAAAGCCGTTGCCAACACCGCGAGCGCAGTATTTCGCGTAGGATAAGGAAATTTTACCAAGTTGGCATCAAGCGTATTCCAAATATAATCGACCGATAAATCCAAATCCCAATTCGGCAAAATGCTGTATTTGTTTGCCGTAGAAACATAAAATTCCTGTTGTGAAAATCTATTATCAAGTAACATTAATACTGTATCGGGATTGAGGTAGCGCATATAATCGTTTGAATATTTAATATTTAACTGAAAATCATAATTCTCAAACAGCCGCTTTTGAAAACTGCCCTGCACAAAAGCGTTTCTATCCCATTGCCGTTGCCAGTTTTTCCACGTATTGCCCACAATAGCGCCGGGAAGCCCTTTTTCCGAATCGTAAAAATAACCTTTGATATGCCATTTGCCGTTGCTGCCGGTAAAACCGTTGAACCCGCCTTCCAAGCGCAGGGCGTGCACATCGCCGTTTTGTCGAACGGCAGTAGTGTCGTTGGCAATGCTTCCGTCGTTGTAGTACACCGTATGGCGAAATTTGTATTTGCCCGACGAATAAATGTATTCGGCATTGAAAGAAGAGGAAATATTTTTGGTAATTTTCTGCTCCCATAGCACGGATGGATTTACCAAATCGAACGAGCCGGTACGGAAATACGAAATGAGATTTGTTTTTTTATCGCCGGTAAATTTCGGTCGCCGCGTGCGCAAATACACCGTTCCTGCAGAACCGAAATCTTTGGCTGATTGGAAAATTTCGCTTTTCTGACCGTTATAGAGGGAAATTTCTTCGATATTGTCGAGCGAGAACTTACCTAAATCGACTGTGCCGTTTTGCGCATTGCCAATTTCGATGCCATCGTAGAAAACGCCCAGATGATTGGTTCCCATGCTGCGAATATCCACCGTTTTCAATCCGCCGATGCCGCCGTAGTCCTTGATTTGAACGCCCGAAAAATAGCGGATAGCGTCGGCTACGGAAAAACTGCTCAAGGCTTCCAACTTTTCACCCGAAAGCCGTTGTGACGGGATTACTTCACGATAGCGGTCGGCGACAACAACCACTTCGTTCAAAACTTGCGTACTGTCCGGCTTGCTTTGTGCAAAAGCCGGTAGTGCCGTAAAAAGACATACGCCTGCAAATAATGTTCTTTTTAAAAACATAAAAAGCCGTTTAAATCATTATTAAACAGCTTTCAAACAATAAAAAACGGTGATAAACACGACAGGAAACGCTGCCTTTGTTTGTCGCCGGCTCTATTCCTCGAAAGCCTTAAACCGTACTGTTTTGGCAGGTCTTCTGACTTGCTCCTTCTTTGAAATGCCCTTCCCATTCCTTACAGAACAGTGGATTTGAGTATTGTTCAAAGACTTTGGCGGAGCTTACAGCAGCGGGTCTGTTCAGGATTTTCACCTGATTCCCTTTTCAATGCATTTCCCGGATGAGAATTGCATCACCAAAACTTCGGGGACAAAGGTACGGATTCTTTTAGTAATTCAAGCTGCTATTTATAAATAAATTTTAAATATTAAAATAGAAAGTCATTAAAAAAGTTATCCGGAGGGGATTGTTCCCTCCGGATAACTTTTTTAATATTATCCGCGTAATCTGCGTTTATTTTATCGCTTGTTTACACCATCTTCTCCACTTCCCATACAAAAGCGTGTATCCCTTGCATTTCTGTTTCCATGTCCATTTCGTGGATTTTTTTCAACAGTTCATCTACTTTGTCGTCGGGAATCACGGTGAGAATAGAAGAATTCATGGTCGGCCACGCATGGTTTCCGTAATGCGGACTGCCCTTATCGCTGCCCCTGCCTTGTACTTGATCCCACATGGTGAAACCTCGAATGTTCATTTTATCTAATATTACAATCAATCGTTCTTTATACGCTTGGTTGTAAGGAATAAATACTGCCTTCATAAAATCAAAAATTAATATTAAGAATTAAGCGCTTTTGTTATCTCATCCGTTACCACTCTTTGCTCATTATAGCTTTTGCGGTATTTTTTTCTCTTTCTCCTTACGCCGTTTCCTCCAAAAATAGAGTAAAGAGCTGGAACATAGAGCAATGTCAAGAGCGTAGATAAGGTCAAACCGCCGACAATGGTAATACCCATCGGTTGCCACATTTCAGAACCGGATCCTCTTGGAATAGCCATCGGGATCATACCTAAAACGGTAGTGGCTGTTGTCATCAAGATAGGACGTAAACGAGATTTTCCGGCAGAAATAATAGCTTTGTCGATCGACATACCACGCTCCCTGTTCAGATTAGCGTAATCGATAAATACAATACCGTTTTTCACGACAATACCAATCAACATAACCAATCCGATCATGGCCATCAAACTCATGGATTTTCCGGTAATCATCAACGCCAAAAATACGCCGGCCAACCCAAATGTCAGAGAAAGCACAATAATAAACGGATAAGTAAGCGATTCGAATTGTGCAGCCATCACGATATATACCAATAATACGCAAAGTAACATCAAAAGTCCCAAATCGTTGTTTGTTTCTTGTTGATCTTCATACGATCCGCCGATTTTGATACCGATTTCCGCAGGTATTTTTCCTTCGGATCGCATGGCTTCGATTACGCTGTTTGCCCCTGCTACCACATCGCTCAAAGCAGCTCCGTACAAAGAACCTTGTACTTTATTTACCCGTTGCCGGTTTTGCCGGTCGATTTGCGGAAGTGAAGACCTTTCAACAACGGTTCCCAATTCGCGGAGCCGGATCGGAGCCGGAATCTCTGCATTATTATAAACCGTAATATTCCGGATATCTTCTATGGATTGGCGATAGGCTTCGTCGTAGCGGACTACGATATCGTATTCGTCACCGTCTTCGCGGTATTTGGATGTATAAGAACCATTGATGCGGTTGCGGACATAAGAGGCTACTGTGGCGGAATTTAGTCCGTTTTCAGCCAGTTTTTCGCGGTCGAAGTCGATTTGATATTCCGTCCGGTAATCCTGACGGCTGATTGCTATATCCCGTAATCCCTTTACGGAAGCGAGCCGTGTTTTCAATTCGCCGGCAATCCGGTCGGTTAATGCCAAATCGAAACCGTAAATTTCTACGTCCACCGTACTTGCGCCGGTTCCCATCATTCCTCCGCTACCTCCGGGAGTGACCACATATTTGTACAGTTCCGGCATATTGCTCAGTTCTTTGCGCAATCCGTCGGCAATATCGTAAATCGACAGCTTTCTCTTGTCCGGGTCGATGCAGCGGAAACGGAATGAAATCAAATTGGTTCCATTTTCCTGCATTGCGGCGAATGTGTTGTTTTCATCGGCTTGTCCTACGGAGAAAGAACGTATTTTTATTTCTTTCTCATAATTCGCTTTCACAATATTGTCTATTTTCTTAGCTGTTTCACGCGCCACTTCCATACGGGTACCGGTAGGAAGATAAACTGTAGCCGTAATCATGCTGTTATCGGAGGACGGCATGAAGTCGAATTTCACTATTTTAAGAGCCGGAAGCATGATGGCGAAAAAGATTGAAAAACAAATCAGCAGCGTTTTCCAGCGATTTCTTACACAAAGATTAACCAGTCGCGCATATTGGAAATCCAATTTGTCGAGCGCCTTATGGATGGGTGCATATAATTTATCGAACAGTTTACCTTGTGTATTTGTCAGCCTAAGCATTTGAGAGCAAAGCATCGGGGTGAGCGACAAGGCTACGATTACCGAAACGGTAATCATAATGGTTACCATCCACCCTAATTCGCCGAACATTACTCCTGCCAAACCGGTTGTCATGGTGAGTGGGAAAAATACGGCGATAATCGTTAAAGAAGAAGCGATTACCGCTACGCCTACCTCATTGGTTGCATATACGGCAGCTTCTTTGGGCGTACTTCCCTTTTCGATATGTTTTGTTATATTTTCGAGCACCACTATGGCGTCATCCACCACCATTCCGATGGAGATGGAGATAGAAGAAAGCGATATAATGTTAAGTGTGCTTCCTGTCGCCATCAGATAAATGAATGAAGCGATCAAGGAAATCGGAATTGCTAATATAATAATGACGGTGGCTCGCCAGCGTCCTAAAAAGAACAATACGACTAAGATAACAAAAATGCCTGCCAACAAAATTGTTTCAACTAACGAATCTATGGAATGTTGGATAAAATCCGATGAGTCCATAATTAACGACAATTGAATATCCGGAGGGAGTGTTTTTTGTAATTCGGGGATTATTTTGTTTACTTTTTTGGCAATATCTACCGTATTGGACCCGGATTGTTTCTGGACAACTATCGTTGCTCCTTTTACGTCGTTGGTGTACGCTTCTTGAATACGGCTTTGAATGGTATCGCTAACAGTAGCTACATCTTTTAGATAAACATTTTTCCCATTGCGACTGCCCAATACAATATTCATCAACTGGTTGCTCTCTTTAAATTCTCCTTCGACGCGTAATGCGTAAGTAGTTGTTCCAATATCGAAACTGCCGGCAGGTACATTCAGATTTTCTGCTTGAATAACCCTTGAGATCTGTTCGACCGTCAGATTATACGCTTCTAATTTTTCGGGCGAAACATTGACCTGCACTTGTCGTTGTGGAGCGCCGGAAATGGTTACAGCGCCAACTCCGGCTATCCGGTTCAACGGATTAGCAACTTTTTCATCCAATATTTTATAAAGAGCGTTAACGCTTTCCGTTGCTGTTGCAGAATAAATGACAACCGGAATCATATCCATACTGAATTTGAAAATAATAGGATTTGTTACATCATCCGGAAGTTGGGATTTGACCATATCAATTTTATCCCGCACATCATTTGTGGCAATGTTTATATCGGTTCCATAATTAAATTCCAAAGTTACTAACGACATGTTGTCTTTGGATTGGGACGTTATTTTCTTTAAATTTTCTACTGTATTCAGTGTATTTTCCATTGGCCGCGTTACGTTTATTTCAATATCCGAAGCGCTGGCTCCCGAATATGCTGTAATGACAGTCAATCTGTTAACCTCTATGTCGGGAAATAAATCGACCGGTAATCGTGTTAAGGAAAATAACCCGAGAATGGCGACGCCGATAAATATTAATGCGGTAGTAATCGGTTTTTTTACCGCTGATTCATATAGACTCATTATCTTTTATTTTTTATTTTTCAACAATTGTTCCGTCAATCAAGCGGGATTGACCGGCAATAATCACTTCATCTCCGTGTTTTATACCGGAAAGAATCTCATAATCGGTATTTAGACGCCGTCCTAATTCTACTTTATGATATTTAGACCGTCCGTTTTCTACCGTGTAAATATATTTGTCGTTAGAACCGGTTTGTTTTTGTACAGCCACATCCGGCACGACAACACTTTGTCCTGTCCCAAAATTCAATTCGACACGCGCATACATTCCCGGACGAACTTTTGCATTCGTGTTGTTGATAATTATTTCTACTCCAAACGTATGGGTCGTTGCGTCGATGGTAGGATAAATCAAACTTACTTTTCCTGTAAATGTTTCATTTTCGTAAACATCTAATTTGATGTTAGCCGGCATCCCGATTTTTACTTTTGAGAAATCAGCTTCCGACACATTGATAATGGCTTTCAACGGGTTTAACTGCTGAACGGTCAGAATAGGAAGTTGAGCGAAAACGTTTCCATTGTCGTAATTGCGAGCAGTTACAACGCCGTTAATCGGACTTCTTAGCTGGGTGTTGTCTTGTATATTTTTAATCGCTGCTTTTAAAATATCAATTTGCGTTTTTATCTGATCCACTTGTTGTTGAGCGATACCGCCCACTTTCAGCAGTTCATTGTAACGGGCATAATCCCGTTCTAAATTTGCCAATTGTGCATTTTGCTGTTGCAGATTTGAAGATTCCATTTGTACTAACAATTGCCCTACGCTTACTTTGTCTCCGATTTCCACATAGATTTTTTCGATGCGCCCCGGCATAGCAGGCGTAATTTGATTGATTACATCAGCTTGGACATTTGCAGTGTAATTGGAAATATTATCTACCGTTTGAAGCTTTGCTATTGCTGTACTCACTTTGACTTTTGTATCTTCCTGAGCTGTTTCCTGCTTTTTTTCTCCGCAGGAAATCAAAAGTCCTAAACTTAAAAGGGGTAATAATTTGAATAATTTTTTAGTTTTCATTATCGTTTGTCTTTATTTACTTGTTTATTTCAATTCCCAACGTTTTGTCTAAATCTGCTTTGGCAGCTAAGAAATTGTAGATTGCCTGATTGAATGCCAGACTGGCTTGTGTTAAACCCAATTGAGCATTGTTTAGGTCAAGCAAGGTTCCCATTCCCGTATCGTACAATTTTTGGGAAATTTCGTATCCTTTTTGGGCTTGTACTATCACATCTTTAGTGGAAAATACTTGCTCTACATAATTGGTCATATTGTTTATGTTGTTGTTAACCGCCAATTTAAGGTTACGTACAACATCTTCCCGTTGCCAATTCATTTGTTCGATCGAAATTTTTGTCTGACGAATTTCATTTTGTTTTTTAAATCCGTCGAAAATCGGAATAGAGATATTTAAACTGACGGATGACGTCGGATTCCAGCGATAATCTCCAAATTTAAAATCGTTGTTCATCGACATGTACATGTAATTTCCGGAAATAGAGATTGTCGGATAATATTGCGCTTTATACAGTTCCAACGATTTTTGCATCTGGTCTTTTTGAATATCGAATTTCTTCAAATCGGAATTATATGCGAGAGAAGTATCCACGTTCAATATTTCGTTGTAAAGCCCTTCTTCGTAATCCAATAAACTGCCATCTACTAAAATTTCCTGATCAATGTCGATTCCCATCAGGGCTTTTAACGATAAAGTGGCGATGTTGTAAGCATTTTGAGATTGAATCAAATTTGGTTTAATATTTTTAGCATTTACATCCGCTCGTATTAGATCAAATTCGGAAACTACTCCCTGTTTGTATTTATCGTTGATATTGTTGTAACTCAAAATCGCATTGTCGTAACTTTGCTGGAATACATGCAAGGCATCTTTTGCCAGCAGTACGCCGTAGTAGGCTTTCCGGATGGAATTGACCATGTTGATTTTGGACGAGCGAGCGTTTTCTACCGCCAGTTCCACATCCAAACTGGAAATTTCCAGACTTTTCCAGAGCGTTGGGACTACGACAGGCCAGCTTAATTGAAATCCTCCCGACCAGTTATTGTCCCTTCCAATGGATATTCCTGCATTGGGGTCGGCTGGAGGAGGAGAATTTTTTTCGATATTCTGATACAGTTCTCCCTTATTGCCGGAAACATAGTCTTGAATATGAGCTGCGAATGTATCGTCTATTCCATTGATTACAGGAGCAAATGTTTCCCCCATATTAAAAGCTCCATCCATGTACATCACCTGTTTTTTCAGTGTCCGGCTGTATTGGCCTACCGCATCGATCTGAGGATAAAGCGCCGATTGACTTGATTTTTTCGCATACTTTTTTTTCTGCACTTCCATATCGGCTATTTTCACCGAAGGGTTTTCATTCAAAGCGATTTCAATAGCTTGT
>JAITAH010000101.1 GCA_031284225.1 Dysgonamonadaceae bacterium
TTTTTACAGTCCATCATGCCTGCGCCGGTCATTTTGCGCAAGTGCTGGATATCTGCCATTGTAACTGCCATAATCAATTTCCTTTCTTTGTTAAATTTGAATCAGTTTTCTTCTTTTACGTATTTGCCGGCGATATTTGCGTTCAGCGCTTCCTCATCGTCTTTGGTGATAACGGCCTTTTTCAGCGCTTTCGCTTTCCGTTCGCGGCGGGTGACGGGGACTTCTTCATCGTTTTCGGAAGCGGGAGCGTCTATTTTTTCTACTTTCCGTTCTTCCAGTCCTTCGGCGATGGCGGTACAAAGCGCGTTCAATACCACTTCGATAGACTTAGTGGCGTCGTCGTTTGCCGGGATTACGAAGTCGATGTTATTAGGATCGGAGTTGGTATCGACCATGGCGAATATCGGAATGCCCAAGCGGTTGGCTTCAGCAACGGCAATATGTTCTTTCATTACGTCGATAATTAACAGGGCGGAAGGAAGGCGGTTCAGATCGGCGATAGAACCCAGGTTCTTTTCCAGTTTTGCGCGTTGACGGGTAATCTGCAACTTTTCGCGTTTGGACAACTGGTCGAAAGTACCGTCTTTTTCCATTTTGTCGATATTGCTCATTTTTTTGACGGCTTTGCGAATGGTGGGGAAGTTGGTCAACATACCGCCCGGCCAACGTTCCGCAACGTAAGGCATACCGACGGCAGCCGCTTTGTCGGCAACCACTTGTTTTGCCTGTTTTTTGGTAGCTACAAACAGCACTTTACGCCCCGATTTAACGATTTGTTTAAGCGCTGCGGCAGCATCGTCTATTTTCACAACGGTCTTGTGCAAGTCGATAATATGGATACCGTTTCGTTCCATAAAGATGTAGGGAGCCATAGCGGGATTCCACTTGCGTTTCAAGTGTCCGAAGTGCGAACCGGCTTCCAGTAATTGTTCAAATGTTACTCTTGACATTGTTTAATTGTTTAATGTTTACTTTCTTTTAAAATCAATCTTTAGGTAGCTATCCTGTAAAATATTACCGGATAAGTCCTACCGATTTAGATACTAAACCTTTGAAATTAACGTTTCGAGAATTGGAAACGTTTGCGCGCTTTGGGGCGTCCCGGTTTTTTCCGTTCCACTTCGCGGGGGTCGCGGGTCATAAAGCCTTCCGACCGCAAGGCGGGTTTATTTTCCGGATTAATTTTCACCAATGCGCGGGCGATACCCAAACGAGCGGCTTCCGATTGTCCTTTATAACCGCCTCCCTGTAAATTGATAGTTACATCATATTGATCGACAACGCCTAATTTATTCAGCGGTTGTTTCACCACATATTGAAGTATCGAGGAGGGGAAATAGGTTTCGAAATCGCGTTTGTTAATCACGATTTTGCCGGATCCTTCTTTGACGTAAACGCGGGCGATAGCGGCTTTACGTCTTCCTAATGCATTTACTACTTCCATTATTTCTATTTAAGTGAATTAATATCAATTAATTTAGGTTGTTGTGCCTGGTGTTTGTGTTCCGTTCCGTCGTAAACGTAGAGGTTCGACAACAATTGGTCGCCTAAGCGATTTTTCGGAAGCATCCCTTTGACCACTTTACGCAAATAGACGTCGCTGCTTTTCTTGAACAATGTTTCCGGGGTGTTTTCTTTTTGTCCGCCGGGAAAACCGGTATAAGAAAGATAAATCCGGTCGGTCCACTTATTGCCCGTCAAAACCACTTTGTCGGCATTGATAATAATTACATTATCGCCACAATCGACGTGAGGCGTAAAATTGGGTTTATACTTGCCCCTGAGTAGTTTAGCTACTTTGGAAGCCAAACGTCCTGCATGTTGTCCATTCGCATCTACAATCACCCATTCTTTGTTAACCGTTGCTTTGTTTGCAGAAATGGTCTTGTAACTTAAAGTATCCACGTTTCTTAAATTCTTTTTATTAATTAATAATCTAATTTTTTTCTCGAATAATAATCGGCGCGCAAAGATACGCCTTTTAATTTAAAAAACAAAAAAACTGCTCCAATTATAATGAAGCAGTTTTCAACTTTCGTCTGCTTTCTCAAAAATTACTCAGCAACAGCTTCTTCAACTACAGCAGCCGTAGTATCAACTACAGCTTCGCCAGCAGGTTCGGCAGCAGTTTCTTCTACTACGGTAATTGCTTCTTCTTGAACGGGTTCTACCGCCGGAGCAGCTTTTTTGCAAGCGCTCAAAGAAATAGCCACGATAACAGCAGCAAATAATACTAACTTTTTCATTTCACACTAATTAAAAATGGTTGATAAATTGTATAAAACCTCCCTCATGGAAGTTTCGCTGCAAAGGTAATTATTATTTTTGGATGTTGTGCAACATATTTAAAGATTTTTGAGAAAAAAATTACTGATTCATATTACGCAAACAACATAAAAACACAGGGACGTCGCAAATTTTGACCGTGGCGCTACATTCCGTTAGGAATGTATCTCTCGATAGAAATGTAGAAAAACCCCTCCCCCCCTGCAACCCATAGGGTTGCATCCCGCCGGGTTGCAGAAGGAAAAACGAAATTGCTTGATTCTACTACCGAGAGATGCCTCTCTATTGAGATGCGATTTTGCTTCATTGGGTATATCATATCCGGTATTTATAATATTTTCGTAACATGAGTTACTGATTCGGGAATAATAACATTTAATTAAGGTATAAAGAATGAAATCATTTTTTTAAACAATATTGGCATGATATTTGTTATATATTTGAGTGTCTGTTGCGTGAACAGATAAAAGAAATGTTTCGTAATTAACTTAAAAAGGTAAAAAGAATAGAAAATTTTTGGAAGTTTTGGGTAAAACAATTACTTTTGCCTCGAAAAAGGGAGTGAATTATTTTTTAATGCATTTTAAAATTTAGAAAACAGATGAAAAATTTATTTTTAACAACAGTATTTACGGTTTTGGCTTTGGGTGCAACTGCTCAAAATGTGGCTCCAAGTGCATCATTTGTAGAAAAACAATATCCGGGCGATGAAATAGCTGTCCGGGTAACGGAAACAGCCATTGCAAAAAATTTGAATGAAAAAACATCGGCTGTGAGAACTACGTGGTTGGCCAATCGTCCGAAAGACAATTGGTTTATTTCTTTGGAAGGTGGCGTTAGTCAATTGAGAAGCGAAGGTTTTTCTGATTTTCCGCTCAAAGACAATTTGTTTCCTACGGGAGGTCTTACGGTAGGAAAATGGTTTTCGCCCGTGTGGGGATTGCGTATCAGCGCATCCGGAGGTAAATTAAAAAGCTATCAGCCGTTCCCCGGTGGATTGTGGTATGTGGGTTATTATCATCAAACTGCTAATCCGATGGTAAACAGTTCGTATGTTTTTAATCAACCGGACTTAATTAGAGAACGATATTTGGATGAAGACGGAAATAACCCATTCTCTTATGTGAACGTTACCGCCGATTTTCTGGTGAATGTCAAGAATTTGTTTTTACCGTATAATCCCAAGAGCTTTTTCAATCCGGTCGTATTTGCCGGCGCGGGTTATGTGGCTACGTTAGGTAGTAAAATCGATCCGTTCAATACGGCAAAAACCGATAATGTAACTCCGGTTGACAATATAGGCGTTAAGGGAGGTTTACAATTGAATTTCCGTTTGAACGACCCGTTGCAATTGTATATTGTAGGCGACGGCTTATTGGTTCCGGAGTCTTTCGATCGTTTAGTTTGGGGCAAACGGACGTATGAAGGCGTCTGGAGCGTGAAATTAGGTTTGACCTATCGTTTCAATTTCCGCCACTTTGTGAAAGCCGAACTCGCCAATCCTGCTGAAATAGCCGCTTTGAATCGCGAAATTAACGAATTGCGCAATCGTCCGCAGGTGGTATGTCCGCCCGTTCCCGTTTGCCCCCCTTGTCCTGAACCCCAACCCATCGTTGCGAAAACCGTATCGGATGAATTGGAACCGATCTTTTTCTTGATTGATAGCTATACCGTTCGCGACAATCAGTTGCTTAAAGTAGCAAATGCCGCCGAATATTTGATTAAACATCCGGAAGCTAAATTGGAATTGGTAAGTTATGCCGACGCAAAAACAGCCACTCCTCCTTACAATCTGCAATTGTCGAAAAAACGCACGGATGCGGTTGCTAAAATGTTGGTAAACAAATTCGGTATCGACAAAAAACGTATAATTCTGAGCTATAAGGGCGATACCGTTCAACCGTTTAGCGAAAATGATTTGAATCGTGTAACGATCTTTGTTAAATAAAAGAAGGTCGGTTTGATACGACGCTAAAAAAAACATTCCTGTTTGCTCCGGCAAGCGGGAATGTTTTTTATTTGTCTGTGTATAAGTGCAAACTTTTATGTAATTTTGCATGCTTTCTAATATTCAGGATACAAGAAAAAGAAAATCAGAATGAACATTGCAGTAGTAGGAACGGGTTATGTAGGTCTGGTAACGGGCGCTTGCTTCTCGGAAATGGGGATTCGTGTAACGTGCGTGGACGTCGATACAGACAAGATTCGTCAGTTACAAGAAGGAATTTTGCCAATTTACGAACCCGGCCTGGAAAATTTGGTGAAAAAGAATTATCAGGCCGGCCGCTTGCTGTTTACCACCGATTTGGCCGCTTCTCTGGACGAGGTAGAAGTCGTGTTCAGCGCTGTGGGCACTCCGCCGAACGAAGACGGGAGCGCCGATTTGCGCTACGTGCTGGAAGTTGCCCGAACGATAGGCGAAAACATGAATCATTACCTGTTGGTGGTTACCAAAAGTACGGTTCCGGTAGGTACGGCGCAAAAGGTGAAAGAAACTATTCAGGAAGCCTTGGATAAGCGGAAAACAGTTATTCCCTTTGATGTGGCCGCCAATCCCGAATTTTTGAAAGAAGGTACCGCCGTGAAAGATTTTATGAGTCCCGACCGGGTCGTAGTCGGTTTGGAAAGCGAAAAAGCCAAAGAATTGATGGACCGGATTTACAAGCCGTTTACGTTGAATCATTACCGGATGATTTATACCGACGTCCCGTCGGCGGAAATGATTAAATATGCGGCGAACGCCATGCTGGCTACCCGCATCTCGTTCATGAACGATATCGCCAATTTGTGCAGTTTGGTAGGCGCGGATGTGAACATGGTTCGGAGCGGCGTCGGCGCCGATACCCGTATAGGGAGCAAATTTCTGTATGCCGGTTGCGGATATGGCGGAAGTTGCTTCCCCAAAGACCTGAAAGCGCTGATCAAGACCGCTTCCAAGTACGGGTACAACATGCGGGTATTGCAGGCGGTGGAAGCCGTCAATGAAAAACAAAAAACGATTTTGTTTGACAAACTGCTGAAAATCTTTCCGGATATCAAAGGTAAAACGATTGCGGTTTGGGGATTGGCTTTCAAACCGGAGACGGACGATATGCGGGAAGCCCCTTCGCTGGTAATTATCAGGTTGCTGCTCGAAGCCGGATGCAAAGTCAAAGTGTATGACCCGGTGGCTATGAACGAAGGCCGGCGACGGCTCGGCGATTCGGTCGTCTATGCCCGCGATATGTACGAAGCCGCGTTAAACGCCGACGCTTTGCTGCTGCTGACCGAATGGAAAGAATTTCGATTACCGTCCTGGAATGTTTTGAAAAAGACCATGAACTCGCCCGTTGTGCTGGACGGTAGGAATATTTACGATAAGAAAGAAATGCGGGAAAACGGTTTTCTCTACGCCGGTATATAATCAAGGTGTGGAAGATAAAAAGAAGAAGGGATACTCGTTCGATGAATATCCCTTCAATCTGTTTTCAAGACAGGGCGGCAATGGCCGACCCAATCAGATTGGCGTCATCCAGCCGGTTAATATGAAAATGGATATGTTCCAACCCGAAGCTGGACAGCAGTTTTTCGAGGTTTTCCCGTACCCATTCGTTGTAGTCCTTCCCGTTTTTATCGGTACTCCAGAACAGACTGCCGTCGGCGGCTAAACAGATGTTGTGCAGGGATTTGTCGTAGTCGTTTTTGTTTTTGTACGACGTCAATACCAGCGTCAGTCCGGCCAAGGAAGCCGCTACCAGCTGGGCCGAACGGATGTAGATTTGCCGGGCAACCGTTACATATTGCTCTTTGTAGATAGCGGGATAATTCATCAGATTGGTCAGTTTTTCGCCGTCGAACTTCGGTTCGATTTCCAGTTTGGGGAAAGCGTTCCGGAAAACAGACCCGATATAGCCGCCCGACATGGCTTTTTCGAACAGTTGTCGGCCGCGATCTTTCGATTGCTCGTCCACCCGTTGATCCGCTTCCGTCAGGTATTCCCGGTGCGAACAACGGGGTTTCAAGTTGCCGGATTCTAAGTTGATAGGAATTAAATCGCCGCCGTTGTATTCGCGGTTTAATTTTTCAATATTGCTTTTATGAATCAGGGCGGCCATATTGGTTCCGGTGCCGACAATCAGCCCGATATACGAGTCGTAGCCCGGTTGAGCCAGACCGGCGAACAAGCAGGCAATTGTGTCGTTTACTACTTTGATGGTCTTGAATTGGGTTTTGATGCCTTCATAACTATTCAGGTAAGCGAGCAGCGGTTTTCCAACTAATTTATTCAACATATCCGGAATATCGATTTCCTTAGTCCACCGGAGCAGGATAGCGTCGCCGCTCAATGTCGATTCCGCCGGATAGGAAAAACAGTAACCGATATGCGTTACCGTTGCATCAAGGTATTTCAATTGCGCGATTAATCCGGCCATAGCGTTGAATAAATCTTCCTGTTGGAAGCCTTCGGTTTCCTTACAAGACAGGGGTTGTTTCAGGTTTTCGAGGATGAGCGGTTTCTCGTCTTTTTTGAATTGAACGATAGAAGCCCGGAAATTGGTTCCGCCCCAATCGAGCGCCAAGACTTTTCCTTCAAAATCCTTTCCCGGATTGATATAAGTGGGCAGACAGGCGATTTCTTCGCCGTCTTTCCGCAGCCCTTCCATGATTTTTTGTTGCAGACCGCGCCCGATTTCCTTAAACTGTTCGATGGACAGTTCAAAAAGATTGTTTTCCATGATTTTCAGCATTAAATAATTACGAAAGCACAAATATACAATTTTATTTCAAAACTTCCGCTTTTTTATTGAAAAACGCAAATAAATCTTCATTGAACAGGTGTTGAGAAAAACAGAATGCATTTGCCGTGAGCCGGGTACAGTGAATGCAAAGATAACGGATGTTACCACGCATTATCGCTATAGAATGCAACTGCTAATTATACACGAACGTTTCCGGTGTTGAGCGGCGAGCTAACTCATCCGGTAGCTACTACGAAGACAACCGACAATCCGCTTCTGTCAAGAAGTTTCAGGGAGAAAGATGTAATCGCCCTCTATCCGGCGGGCTGTTCCGTTTTGGAGAATTAAGCGGTTCTTGTGTAATTTATAGGGCAAATAGCCTAATTCATTAAACAGTTGAAGCGTTTGTTCTTCGTTGTCCGACCATAATTCGACTTGTACTTTGGGTTTGAATTTGCGTATCAGCTCTTTCATATCGGAAAGAACGAGATACTCAAATCCTTCGATATCGCATTTGATATAATCTATTTTCTTTAAATCTTTGAACAGAAGGGACGGGATTTTCATTTGAGATTCGAATCGGAACGATTGGTTTTCAATGGTTCCGTCGGTTTCAGAATTATAAACATGCGGAAGTCCGGTGTTTAAATAACCGCCGGCCGGAGAAGAAACCAAATCGACCGTCTTTTCTTCGATTCCCAACGCATAAGGATAAAGCGAGATGTTGGTGTATTTCTTGGCTTTCTCATTAAAAATCTTGTTATAAATCCGAATCGGTTCTACGGCGTGTACCTCTCCCGCCGAGCCTACCCATTGGGCAAACAAAATGGAATAATACCCTAAATTGGCTCCAATATCCAACACAACATCGCCTTCCCGGATCAATTGTTTTACAAAATAATGATAAGCATAGTCGGAACTTCTTTTCAAAATACCGGTTTGGTATGCCCAAAAATAACTTCGTTGCAACACTCGCAGATAATTCTCCAAGGTTAACGATTGATAAAGAAATTTCTTAATCGGATTGAATCTCATATAATTGTAATAATTGCTTTGATGTTTTTGTTAAAACAGGTAACAAATATACGGGAAATAATTGACATTGTATATAGGGGGAAGACGAAAGATTAAAGGCGGAAGCAAATAGGAAAAAGGATTTAAAAGCATTACTTTTGCGCTTGTCGAAATTAAAAAAGAAAAACCGATGAATAATTTTAAGTTTTACAGCCCGACGGAGTTTGTGTTCGGTAAGAACACGGTTAGTAAAGTCGCTTCATTGATAAAGCGATACGGCGGGACGAAAGTGCTGGTGCATTACGGCGGACAGTCGGCGATTCGCAGCGGATTACTGGCCGAAGTGGAAGCTGTTTTGCAAAACGGGTTTATCGACTACGTCCGGTTGGGCGGCGTCGAGCCTAATCCGGTGGATACGCTGGTGTATCAAGGCATCGAATTGTGCCGGAAAGAGCAGGTCAATTTTATTTTGGCGGTTGGGGGCGGCAGCGTGATCGATTCGGCCAAGGCGATTGCCGCGGGCGTTTTCTACGCCGGCGATTTCTGGAATTTCTTTGAAGGAACGGTTACGCTCAACCGCGCATTGCCGGTGGCGACGATATTGACTATTCCGGCGGCCGGCAGCGAAGGCTCGTCCCATACGGTGATTACGAAAACGTCGCCGATTCGCTTGAAACGGGGCATGGGGAATCCGTTGCTTCGTCCGGTGTTTTCCATTATGGATCCGGTATGGACGTTTACGCTTCCGGCGAATCAAACGGCTTACGGCATTGCCGATATCATGGCGCATGTGATGGAACGCTATTTTACCCACACCCCCGGCGTGGAACTCACCGACCGGCTGTGCGAAGCGCTTTTGCTGACGGTGATTCGGGAGGCGCCGGTCGTTCTTCGCGATCCTTGCCATTACGACGCCCGCGCCAATATTATGTGGGCGGGAACGCTGGCGCATAACGATATTTGCGGCGTCGGCCGGGAAGAAGACTGGGCCAGTCATGGCTTGGAACACGAGTTGAGCGCGTTTTACGGCGTTGCTCACGGCGCCGGACTGGCGGTGATGTTTCCCGCGTGGATGCAGTATGTGTATATGTCCGGCCTCGACCGGTTTGTTCAGTTTGCCGTTCGGGTCTGGGGCATTGATCCGTCGGGCGACAGGCAGGCCGTGGCGTTGCAAGGCATCCGGGCGTTGAAAGATTTCTTTGTTTCCCTCGGTTTGCCGGTCAACTTTGAGCAGTTGGGCGCTCGTGCGTCGGATATCGACGCGCTGATCGAAACCTTACGCATCAATCAAGGGGAAACGTTCGGCGGGTTCCGTCGATTGGATATGGAAGATGCGCGCGCCATTTACCGGATAGCGGCAGCGGGTTAACTCATCCGGCGCTTGTAATCTTCGTAGGTAAAGCGGCGGTAGGTTTCCAGCCGGTTGTCGGTGGTCCACAGGCATAAATCGGGATGGGGAATCCCGTTAAACATCGTGGTCTTGACCATTGTGTAGTGAATCATGTCTTCAAAGACGAGGGTATCGCCGGGTTGCAGTTCCCGGTCGAACGACCAGTCGCCGAGGAAATCGCCGCTCAGGCAGGAATTACCGCCCAACCGGTAGGTGGGTTTGCCTGCTACGGGTTCGGGATACGCGCCGCGCACGGCCGGCCGGTAAGGCATTTCCAGACAGTCGGGCAGGTGGCAGGTGAAAGAAATATCGAGAATGGCTGTTTGAATGGCTTTGTTCTGTACAATATCCACCACCGAGGCGACCAATACGCCGGTTTGCCAGACGAAAGCGGCGCCCGGTTCCAGAATAATCGTCAGGTGGGGGTGTTTCTTCTTGAAATTCTGCAATAACCGGATCAGGTGTTCCACGTCGTAATCTGCGCGGGTAATCAGGTGGCCGCCGCCCATATTCAGCCAGTTGATTTGCGGCAGTAAATCGCCGAATCGAGCTTCGACCTGTTGCAAGGTATGCTCCAGCGCATAAGACGACGATTCGCACAGGGTATGGAAATGCAGTCCTTCGACGCCGTCCGGAAGCCGGTCGCCCAACGCTTCCCGGACGATGCCCAGCCGGGAACCCGGCGCCGCCGGATTGTATAAATCGGTCGCCACTTCCGAATATTCGGGATTGATGCGCAGTCCGCAGGAAATCGGCGTAGGATGGTTCAACGTGTCCCGGTAAAAGCGCCGGAATTGCGCCAGCGAATTAAACGTAATGTGCGAACTGCAAGCTTTGATAATGGGGAAATCCTTTTCGGTGTAAGCGGGCGAATAGGTGTGGGCTTTGCACTTCATTTCTTCCACCGCTAACTGCGCCTCCCAGGGAGAGCTGGCGGTGGAAGCCTCGATGTATTCTTTGATGATGGGAAAGGCTTTCCAAAGAGCGAATGCTTTGAATGCCAAAATAATGTCCACCCCCGCCCGCTCCTTTACCGACCGGAGGAGGGAAAGATTCCGGCGCAGCAGGGTTTCGTCCATCACGTAAGCCGGCGTGGGTATTTGGGCAAAGTCGATCATCAATACGATTCTTTTTCGCTGGGGAAATCGCGGCTTTTCACATCCTGAATATAATGTTTTACCGCTTCGTGGATCTCCGTATGCAAATCGGCATACCGCCGCAGGAAACGGGGTGAAAATTCCTTGTTGATGCCGAGCATATCGTGCACCACCAGCACCTGTCCATCGACGTAAGGCCCGGCGCCGATGCCGATGGCGGGGATCGCCAGTTTCTCGGCCACCGTTTTGCCTAACTGCGCCGGTATCTTTTCCAGTACAAGGCCGAAACAGCCGGCGGCTTCCAGCAATTGCGCGTCTTCGACAAGTTTTTGCGCCTCGGCCGCCTCCTGTGCGCGAACGGCATAGGTGCCGAATTTGTTGATGGATTGCGGCGTTAGTCCCAGATGTCCCATGACGGGGATGCCGGCCGATAAAATCCGCTCGACGGATTCTTTGATTTCCTTGCCGCCCTCTATTTTGACAGCGTCGGCGCCGGTTTCTTTCATGATGCGGATGGCCGAGCAAACCGCTTCTTTGGAATTGCCCTGATAGGAGCCGAAAGGCAAATCGACGCAAAGCATGGCGCGTTTCACCGCTCGGCGAACCGATTGGGCGTACCAGATCATCTGGTCTAACGTAACGGGGAGCGTGGTGGTATGTCCCGCCATCACATTGGCCGCCGAATCGCCCACCAGAATAACGTCCATGCCCGCTTGGTCGATGATGGCGGCCAGGGAGTAATCGTAAGCCGTCAGCATGGAAATCTTTTCGTTTCGCTGTTTCATTTCCATCAGCCGTTGCGTAGTAACTTTGCGCGCCCGCGTATCTTCCGAATAGGTTGACATAAGCCGTTTTTTTTGAATTCAGGCTGCAAAGTTAGATAAATAATATTGAAAATCATTATCTTTGCTTCTCAAAGTAAAAAGGATAGATATGCGTATTGTTGAAAATTATTCTCTGTTGAAACACAATACTTTTCGCCTTGATGTAAAGGCGCGGTGGTTTGTGGAATACGAATCGGAAGAAGATTTGCGGAAATTGTTGCGGGACGAGTACTTTTTGTCGCAACCCTTTCTGCACATCGGGCAGGGGAGCAACCTGCTGTTTCTGGGCGATTTTGATGGCGTGATTGTTCATTCCGGCATTCGAGGCGTCGAAATTCTGAAGGAAGACGATGCGCATGTCTGGCTGAAAGTCGGCGCTTCGGAAGATTGGGACGCCTTTGTGGCCTTTTGCGTCGGCAAAGGGTGGGGCGGCATCGAAAACCTTTCCCTGATTCCGGGCGAAGTAGGGGCGAGCGCTTTTCAAAACATCGGCGCTTACGGACGGGAGGCTTCGGATTGCATCGAAGAGGTACATACCTGCTGTCTGCCGTCGGGGGAGCCGCGCATTTTTACGAAGGAAGCGTGCCAATATTCGTACCGGCACAGTTTTTTCAAAGAAGACGCTCGGCGCGGCTTGTACTCTATTACGCACGTCGTTTACCGTTTGTCCAAAAAGCCGGAATACCGGTTGGATTACGGCAATGTAAAAAGTATGCTGGAAGGCAAAGCCATTAATTTACAAACCATCCGGGAAACGATTATTGCCATTCGCCGGGAGAAATTACCCGATCCGGCGGTGGAAGGCAATGCCGGCAGTTTTTTCATGAATCCCTATGTGTGCGTCGCGCATTACGAAGGCTTAAAGAAACAATACCCCGCGATGCCGCACTATCCGGTGAATGAAGCCGTCGTTAAAGTTCCGGCGGCTTGGCTGATCGAACAGTGCGGACTGAAAGGCAAAACCGCCGGCGGTGCGGCCGTCAGCGAAAAACAGCCGCTGGTGATTGTCAACCGGAAGCAGGCTACGGGCGAAGACATCGCCCGGCTGGCGAAAGAAGTGGTCCGGACGGTGAAGGACCGGTTTGGTATTGAACTCCGCCCGGAAGTGAATTATGTTTGAGCTGTCAACCGGCTGTGCGCCGCACATCCGGCATGATCGCAATTTTTTTTAATAAATGCTTGCACAATTCAAAAAAAAGCCTTTACTTTGCCCGCGTAAATCGCTAAAAATTGGCAATATATCGCAAAATAACGCACAATGCTCCGGCAAAAGCCGGCAAAAAAGATGAAAAGATTAAGAACAATTAACGAAAAATATTTGGCCGTCTCCTCGAAAATAATAGAGAGAGAGAGAGAGAGAG
>JAITAH010000119.1 GCA_031284225.1 Dysgonamonadaceae bacterium
CCTCTCCAACCGTAGTTTCCCGAACGATGATAAAAAATTAAATACCCTGCGTACACGTCCGAAAATTTTCGCAGAATTTGTCCATATCATCGACGAACTAAAAACGCATTAAACAGACAAAAATGGCATATAGCAAAAGCCACAACCTGTTCATTGGTGAAAGATGTAAAAAAATAAAGCGACACATATCTAATTAAAAATAAATATTTTACAATCATATTGAAAAACTATTTATAATTGTTTTTGGCGTTACAAAAAAAATCCCTAACTTTGACGTCGTTTTTTGAAAAACGAATTGATAATATCAAATAATAAATTAAACAATTAAACAAAAATAAAAACTAAAATTTCAACATCATGAAACAATCTAAAACCAAAACCGGAAAGAAACGCCTCGGCATTTCAGCTTTTCCCATTATCATTTTATGTTTCGTACTGGCATACGTTATTTACCAGTACGTGTACGGTAACCCTGCCAACTTCATAAACGAGGACCCCGCAAATCATCCGCTGCAAGGAAACCTGCTGGGAACAATTTATAAAGGCGGCGTGATCGTGCCGGTAATTCAAACATTATTGCTCACAGTATTGGCATTAAGCGTAGAACGCGCCATAGCATTAAGCAAAGCAAAAGGCAAAAAAAGTTTGCAGAAATTTGTAGTGGACGTCAAAAGCGCCCTGGACGCCGGTAAGGTGGAACAAGCCCACGCCTTGTGTGATGCACAAAAAGGCAGCGTAGCCAACGTAGTGAAAAGTTCGTTGAGGACTTATTCCGAAGTTAGCGCCAATGCACAATTAACAAAAGAAGAACGCCAGTTAGCGCTCCGCAAAGACTTGGAAGAAGCCACGATGCTGGAACTTCCGTCGATGGAACAAAACCTGCCGGTAGTAGCTACCATTACTACTTTAGGTACTTTGATGGGGCTGCTCGGAACGGTTATCGGGATGATCCGGTCGTTTGCCGCTTTGGCAGGCGCAGGCGGAACCGACTCCATTGCCTTGTCCACCGGTATTTCGGAAGCGTTGGTAAATACGGCATTCGGTATTGCTACCGGTGCATGCGCCGTAATATCCTATAACTACTTCACCACAAAAATTGACGGTATAACTCACAGCATTGACGAAATCGGCGCTTACCTGGTACAAACATTCTCCGGCGATAAATAATTGTTGAACGGTTAACCTTGCGGAACCGTTGAACGGGCAGCGTTGTACGAAATCAATACAGCACCTGCCCTGTACGGTTAAACAATTACACGATTAAACAATTAAACAAACAGCGCTATGAGTAATAAAATAAAAAAGAAATCTACCTTTATCGACATGACTGCCATGAGTGACGTGACAGTACTGTTGTTGACTTTCTTTATGTTGACCTCTACGTTTGTACAGAAAGAGCCGGTGCAGGTAAACCCGCCTCAATCCGTATCCGAGATCAAGATACCGGAAACCAACATCGTGTCGGTATTAATAGAGCCGACTGGGAAAGTGTTTATGTCATTAGACAAACAACCCGACCGGCGGGATGTATTGCAAAAGATGGGCGAGTTTTATAAAATCGAATTTACCACCGAAGAATTGAAAAAATTCGAATTACTTCCTTCTTTTGGCGTACCTATCCGCGGGATGAAAGAATTTCTTGCCCTCTCCATCGAAGAGCAAGACCAGATGATTCTGAACTATGGGATTCCATGCGACAGCCTGAATAACGAATTCAAAGAATGGATGCGCAATTCAAAAATTGTGAATAAAGACTTGAGTATTGCTATCAAAGCCGACCATGCAACCCCTTATCCTTTGATACGAGATATAATGAACACCCTTCAGGATTTAAGGGAGAATCGGTATAACCTGATTACTTCTTTGAAAGACATACCTGAAATATAAAAGCATTGAAAAATTATGGCAGAAATTCAAGAAAAAAGCGATAGCGGTAAAAGGGGCAAACAGAAAAAATTCAATGTCCGCGTGGACTTCACGCCGATGGTGGATATGAACATGTTGCTTATTACCTTTTTCATGCTTTGTACAACCATGAGCAAGCCGCAAACCATGGAAATCGCCATGCCGCGCAAAGACGTCATCGATGATGATATGACCTTAGTAAAGGAGTCTAACGCCGTAACGATTTTATTGGGAAAAAACGACAAAGTATATTATTACTTGGGACGGCTTCAAGAGGAAGACTATGAAAATCCCGAAAAGCTGAAAGAAGCTAATTTCTCGGGTGATGAAAATAGTGTCCGGACGTTATTGTTGGGGCGCAACCGCGAAGTGGTGCAACAGATAAAAGACCTGAAAACACGTAAGGAAAATTTGGAAATTGCAGATTCTACCTATAAAAAAGAAGTTACCGAAATCAAAAAGAACAAAGATGCGCCAAGGGTTTCAATAAAGGCGTCGGATTTTGCGAACTACAAAAACCTGATAGACGCATTGGACGAAATGCACATCTGCAACATCGGGGTATATGCAATTGAAGATATTACGGCAGGCGATTTACGCTTGCTGGAAAACCTTACGGGCAGCGGATATGAAAAGCAGACAGAAACAGAAGTAAAAAAATAAGTATATGGCAAAAGATATAAATATAACCGGAAACGAATGGCTGGAACTGGTTTTTGAAGGACGAAATAAAGCGTATGGAGCTTATTCCATCCGTAAAAGTTCTACCAAACGCCACTTGCTCGCCTATTTTATAATTATCGCCTTTGCCTTAGTGATGATGATTTTTCCGACGGTTATGAAACTTATCACGCCCAAAGGAGGCGAAGAAAAAGTAACGGAAGTAACCACATTATCCACTATTGCGGAAGTACCCGAAGACAATAAAATAGAAAAAATCGAAGCGCCGCCGCCGCCGCCATTGAAAAGCACTATTAAGTTTACGGTAACAAAAATCGTAGAAGATGAAAAAGTGCCGGATGAAGAAGTGCGCACTATGGAAGAATTGACGGAAGTGAAAACCGCCATTTCCGTAGCCGACGTGGTAGGCAACAACGACGCAACAGGGCAGGATATTGCCGATTTGGAGGAACATAAATTGATAACGGAAGCCGAACCGGTGTATATGACCGGTGCGGTAGAACAAAATCCCGAATTCCCCGGTGGTATGGCTGCGCTGATGAAATGGATAAAAAACGAATTACGGTATCCTGCCGCTGCAGCCGAAATGGGTATTGCCGGACGGGTAACCGTGCAATTTACGGTAGGTAAAGACGGCTCGGTGCGCGACATAACGGTATTAAGGGGCGTGGACAGTTCGCTGGATAAAGAAGCGCTACGCATTGTCGGGAAAATGCCGAAATGGATTCCGGGTAAGCAGGGCGGACAGGCTGTGAACGTTCGCTTCATTTTACCGATAACATTCCAATTGCAGCAGTAGTATTGTTTTCCATGAACAGGTGGTATAATCGGATTGAATGTTTCCTTTTGTGTGTACTTTTGATAGCTTGCAAAGGGAAAAAAACGAATGCTCCGGATGATACCCTGTTCAGCGGGGTTATCACCATTGCGGTGGACGAAACGCTTTTGCCCTTTGTACAGGAAGAAATAGACGTATTCGAATCGCATTATTCGCTGGCAAGCATTATTCCGAAATATACCGACGAAGTACATGCATTGAATTTATTGTTGCAAGACAGCGTGCGGTTTGCGGTAACTACGCGCCCGCTAAGGGAGGAAGAAATAGCTTCGTTCCACAGCCGGAAGTTTTTTCCGCAATCCATAAAAATTGCTACCGACGGCATCGCATTAATTGTTCACAAAAACAATCCCGATTCGATTGTCAATGTAGAAATGTTACGGCAAATATTCTCCGGCAAAGTATTGCGGTGGAACGAATTGTTTCCGAAATCAAAATCAGGCGACATATCCGTTGTATATGACCACCCCAATTCCAGTACGGTGCGCTATGTGCAGGACTCTATCTGCCGCGATAAACAACTGTCGAAGCAATCCTATGCGGCGGGTTCAAACCCGGAAGTAATCGAGTATGTAGCGCGCACGCCGGGCGCATTGGGCATCATCGGCGTAAACTGGATAAGCGAAGAACAGGATTCGGTGAGCCGTGAATTTTTGACAAGTATTCAGGTAATGCGGGTAAGCAGGGAAGAACAACCTGCGCAGCAAAACAGTTACCAACCTTACCAATATTACCTTTACACGGGACAATACCCGTTTGTGCGGAATATATATATTAACCTGAACGACCCGCGAAGCGGCCTGCCGTCGGGGCTGACGAGTTTCATTACGTCTTCCAGGGGGCAGCGGATTATCCTGAAAGCAGGATTGCTGCCGGCGACCATGCCCGTAAATATTGTAAATATTCGAGATGTATTATAAAAAAATAAAATTATGAATGTACTAAAAATAACAAGTTGTGTTTGCCTGCTCGGCGCAGGCTTTTTGACAGGTAAAGCCGATAATGTTACCGGTATTAACCTGTATGAATCGGGAATGTATAGCTCGTCGAAAGTTTATTTTTTGAAACAGTTGAACGCCGCCGCCTCGCCGGACGAAAAAGCCGAAGCGTGTTATTATTTGGGCAAAAGTTACCTAAAACTGAACCTCCCCGATTCGGCTGCCTATTATTTTTCGCTGGGAACAACAACATCGGCGACCTATCCGTTCAATACTATCGGAACGTCGATGCTGGCATTGGATGAACTGGCGAAAAAAGGAGGAGGAAATAAAGAAGAGCAGAAAGCCATAGAAACCGCTTTCAAAGAGGCTATCAAGGCAGATAAAAAAAATGTCCGGTTACCGCTGGCTGTGGCGGAAGCCTACGCTTATGCAAAAGACTATGCGAAAGCCGAAGAATATATCAAACTGGCGAAAAAAACGGACGCTAAAAACGGATTACCATTTATGCTGGAAGGCGATATTTTGCTGGAACAGGACATGGAAAAAAACCGTGGCGCCGCCGGCACAAAATATGACAATGCTATTTATTTTTCTTCCGGTTTGGTGGGCGCATACATGAAAAGCGCCCGCATTTATATGCTCATCAACGGCGCGGCTGCACTGGAAAAACTGGAACAGATAGCTAACATTGCTCCCGATTTCAGCGGCCGGTTCTCTTTATTGGGGGAACTGTACGAAATACAGGGCAACCGCAAACAGGCTGCCGAACATTACGGCAGGTTTATTGAGGACGGATACTATGGCGAAGAACAGTTACTCAAATATGCCGGCCTCCTCTATTTCGATAAACAATACGACAAGGTGCTTTCTATTATTCATCAAGTACTGGAAAAATACCCCGACAATTTAGTCGCCAACCGGCTGCATGCTTATGCGCTGGCGAAAACAACCAAAGGACAGGAAAGCGTGGATGCAATTACAAACTTCATGAGAAATATACCGCCGGAAAAAATTATCCCGCAAGATTACCTTTGTTTTGCCGAAGAATTGGAGGAAAACAAACAGTATGAGGAAGCGGCGGACAATTATAAAAAAGTAATTCAAAAAGACCCTGCACGGAAACAACTTTTCCAAAACATTGCTGACTTGTACACCAAAGACCAGCAACCGGATTCCGCTATCCGTTACTACAACTTTTATTTGGATTTCCTCGAACAACCCAACCCCACTATTTACTTTCAACTGGGGCGCAATTATTACAATATAGCCACCGCCGATTCGCTGGAAACCCAACAGGAAAAGCTGCAAAGAGCCGATTCGGTTTTCGCACTGCTCACGGAATTGGCGCCGACGAGTTATTTGAGCTATTTTTGGCGCGCGCGCATCAATTCGATGTTAGACCCCGAAACGACACTGGGCTTGGCTAAACCGTTCTACGAAAAAGTCATTGAAATTACGGCAGACCAGGGCGACCGCTACAAACGCGAATTGATAGAATGTTATAAATATTTAGGCTACTATTACTACGTGCAAGCCGACAACACTACTGCCAAGCACAATAACAACGCCAGCTTTGCCCG
>JAITAH010000143.1 GCA_031284225.1 Dysgonamonadaceae bacterium
TCCGACCCCGCAAATGACCGAAAGCTTTTGGAATGTGATTTCTCAATCTTCGTCCAAGCGGCGAAAACCGGAAAATAAGATTCCGGCTATAAAAACCAGCCTTACCGGACTTGACCCGCAAGAAAATGTATTGATATGGTTTGGACATTCGTCATACTATTTTCAAATCGAAGGAAAACGTTTTCTGGTTGACCCTGTTTTCAGTCGGGCTGCTTCGCCTTTTTCTTTTTTCAATACGGCATTTGCGGGCGCTGATTTGTACAAGCCGGCTGATATTCCCGACATTGATTATCTTGTCATTACGCACGACCATTGGGACCACCTGGATTATCCGACGGTAAAAGAACTGAAACCGCGTATCGGCAAAGTGATTTGTCCGCTGGGCGTGGGAGAACATTTTGTCCGGTGGAATTTTGACGAAACCAATATCATTGAAATGGACTGGGAAGACAGGGCGACGCTTGTTTCCGACTTTGAAATATACTGCTTTCCCGCTCGCCATTTTTCGGGACGCGGATTGAAGCGCAGCCGGTCGCTTTGGGCTTCATTCCTCTTGAAAAGCGGGACACTAACCCTCTTTATGGGCGGCGACAGCGGCTACGACACGCATTTTGCCGATATAGGAGCCTGTTTTGATTCGATAGATTTTGCATTACTCGAAAACGGACAATACAACAAAGCGTGGAAACATATCCACATGCAACCGGAAGAAACATTGCAGGCTGCCGCAGATTTACGGGCAAAAAATGTAATACCGGTACACAATTCCAAATTTGCCATGAGCAATCACGACTGGGACGAACCGCTGCAACGGATTTGCGAAGCGAACGATAAACAGACAAACTTACGGCTGTTAACGCCCAAAATAGGAGAAATTGCTTTCCTGAACGATACCACGCAAACGTTCAGTCGATGGTGGCAGGAGGCAGAACAAATTACAAATCATTAGTATATGAACAGAACATTTATTATCACAGGCGGCAATTCGGGATTGGGTTATCAATGCGCCAAAAATATTGCCTTGCAAAGTAGAAATAACAGCATTGTTATTGCAAGTCGAAATGCAGAAAAATCAGATAAAGCAGTAAAACAGCTTGTTTTGGAAACGCAAAACACGGATATTTATTCTTTTCCGCTTGATTTGTCGTCCTTGCAGTCGGTCAGGGATTTCGCGGCAAAATTTGTTTCGCAAAAATTTCCGCCTTTGTACGGACTTGTTTGCAATGCCATTTCCGGCGGAAAAAAACCAACGGAAGACGGTTTTGATATGACTTTCGGAACAGGTCATTTAGGACATTTTCTGTTAGTCAACCTTTTGCTGAAAAACATGCAGAACGGACGGATTATTTTTGTGAGCAGCGATCAGCACAATCCTCCTTCATTTATTGCCAAACTTCACTATACCGATGCGCTTGAATTTGCATTTCCCAATAAAAACAGTCACAATACAAGATATTCGATTACGAAACTTTGTAATCTTTATTGCGCGTATGAGCTGTCGGAAAAGCTACATTCGGAAACAGACAAAAACATTACCGTCAATGCGTTTAATCCCGGATTTATGGCAGACACGGGACTTGCAAAACCCCAAAATGCCGCAGAAAAACTGCTGCAACACATTGCGCCTTTGCTTGCCCGGCTTTTAGGAACACACAGCTCGGATGTAATATCGGGTAAATTACTGGCTGAATATATGACACGTGATAAACAGGAAGGAATTACAGGAAAATATTTCGACAGGGGAAAAGAAATTCCTTCGTCCGGATTGTCGTACAACAAAGCAAATGCCGCCAATCTTTGGATACGAAGCATTGAATTAACTCGGCTTCAACAACAGGAAACCGTTTTTGACTTTTAATTATTCATAATTTAAAAAAATAATTTATACAATGACTTACAGTAAATTTCTTATTTTAATTTTTCTACTAAATTCTCCTTCTTTTCTTTCCGGACAAAATTTAACGGAAAAGATAATGGTTAATGACTCAATTGATAATATCAATGAAGAAATAAGCCGTTTAGACACTGCGTTTCTATCCGAATTACAGATAGACCCCCTATTTGTGAATACGGGATTTCACATTCAGAATCAAGTAAATAATTCTTCCGTAATACCGCTTTCAAAATTGTTCCATAAATTTGGGAACAACATTGTGAACAGCTTCACTTATAATTACGGATTGAATTATGCAGTAACGCCGCTGATAACTTACGGTATGATAGAAAGCGGAATGGACTGGCAATGGAACCGTCTGGCTTACAACAACAAATGGGTGGCTTATTCGGGTACTCCGTTTGGCGCTCTCGGATATGTTGCGCCGGTTGCCGTTCCTCTCTACCTGTATCTTCACGGACGGAAAAACGGGGATATAAAATTGCAGGTTACCGGCTTGGCGTTAGGGCAATCCGCCATTCTTGCGCTGGGCATATCTTCCGGGATTAAAGCCTTTACCGGACGGCGCGACCCCGGAATTATGGCGCATCATATTTATCCGGACGAATACAACGAAAACATTGATTACAGCGGCGATTGGGCTTTTGGTTTTATGCGGCGCGGCGTAATGTCCGGCTGGCCAAGCAGCCATACCATTGTCGCCTTTGCCATGGCAACCACGCTGGCAGAATTATACCCCGACGATGCGCGAATCAAATGGGGAGCGTATATCTATGCCGGAGCGGTGGGACTTGGCGTTTCGGTAGTTTCGCATTGGGCGTCAGAGGTTTTTGCGGGAGCTTTGATGGGTTATGCTATCGGAAAATCGGTCGGCAACAGCTTCAATCAACTGTTGGGAAACGGTAGTAAATCAAAAATAAATTATTCGCTGTATCCAAAAATGAATGGAATCGGGTTTACGATGAATTTTTAAAACAACAGTGTTCAAATTATAAAAATGAATAA
>JAITAH010000032.1 GCA_031284225.1 Dysgonamonadaceae bacterium
AGATAGTAAAGATTTTTTCAAACGGATAAATTTCGACTTCGATAATGAAATGAAGCCGATGGAAATTTCTTTTGATAATAATTCCGCTCTCTCCCAGAAAACTAACAGCAATACTTTTAGATATACCCCACTGAATGATAAAACCCAGTGCGTCTTTACTCTGGTTGATGCCTCTGATCTTAATTCCGATGATTTCTTTGAAATAAGAAAATATTTTTGGAATGAAAATAAAAGCGATTTATTATTTGTCCGTAATCAGGACAAGTTAGATTTACTCTATTCATTTTCCGACCCATTAAAGCCACCCATACAAATTGACACCTTTACGGGAAATGAAGATGATAATCAGTTATTGGAAAGAATCGCTAAATCCAACTTTGATACAGGTCTTTTTTGGGAAGTATATAAATCTGCACAACAGGATATTAAAAATAAGAGATTAACAGTTGATAGAGGACTGATTAAAACTCTGCGAATCCTAAGAAAGAAATTGCAAGAAAAATATTCAGCAATAATCCTTGAAGAAAAGCAACGCGATATAATTGTTCAGGCATTAATAGACCGAACATTATTTATCAAATTTTTAGAAGATAAGCATATTATCAATTCATTTTTTTATGGTCATTATTTCAATGTCAATGATACATATATTCACTTGTTGAAATCACATCGAAAAGACGATATAAACGAACTTTTTAATATAATAAATCGAATATTTAATAATACTCTTTTTGAGAATCCTCGTATCCCAATAGAGCATTTTCTTGATTCTGGCTTGAATCTGATAGCTGACGCATTAGAGAGAAAAAACTTTGAGAATGGACAGTTGTCACTATTTGGTTATCGCTTTGATGTTATGCCAACCGGGTTTATAGGGCATGTCTATGAAATGTTCTTCGATGAAAACCAATCGGAAGAAGGTATTTTTTATACACCAGAAGGTTTAGCAAAATTAATAGTTGATGAAACGGTAAATAAGACAGGGAAAATCTTAGACCCATCGTGCGGGTCAGGCATGTTTTTAGTTGTTGGGTTGCGAAAACTACTTGCAAATGAAGGGTTACTTACAAGTACTTCTGTTGAAGATATTGTAAAAAGAAATAAAATTCTTCATGATTATATTTTCGGCATAGAGAAACAAGAGAATGCCAGACGTTTAGCAATTCTATCCCTTTATTTAGAACTCTTGGATGGAATTAAACCCAATGAACTCAAAGAATTTATTAAGAAAAAAATAGAAACAGAAGAAGATTTTACAATTTTCCCATTCGATTTTACCTCAAATATAATACAGGGCAATGCTCTTAATGTGTCTTCAGTCAACGAAATTAACGATTTTGAATATATCATTGGGAATCCTCCATTTTTGCAAATTCGGGAAGGTGAGGAAGAAGAAGTATTCTGGAAGGAACATAAAGAAATTGTCAGTAACCGACAGTTATCGCAGTGTTTTTTTATAAAGATACAAGAATGGTGCAATAAAAAGACAGAATTGGGATTTGTTTCCAATCCATCAAATTTCAATAGCGATTCCTCAAAGAAGTTTCAACATTTCTTTTATAATAGATACGGAATATCAAAATTTTACAATTTGACAGAAGTCAAGAAGATTTTGTTTGAGAACGCAAAAGAAAGTACTTCGGTTATTATATTTTCAAGCAAACTAAAAAACGGGAATATCTTAAAATTCTTGACCCCTAAATTAACAGACTTCTCAAAACTATTCAAAATAGTTCTGTTAAGAGAAAATGACTTGATTGAAATAAACCAATCTGATTTGATTGACAAAACGACGCTGTTGAGAGATTATTTTGTTGGCGAAAAGCAAGATATAAATTTAGCGGATAAAATTTGTGCACAATGCGATTCCTTATCTGAATATCTGCTTGAGGATGCTGATAGTAGAACTGGGTTTTCTATAAATAACGGGATACAAATTGTCGGCAGTGACAACCTTCCTAAAAAATGGAGTTCTTTTTCAAAAAGAGAAAAGCAAGAGTATAAAGAAAATCTAATTACACAGTATGCAAAAAAAGAAAAAAACAATAATTTTCATGTTCCATTCTTGGAATGTTCAAATATAGAACCCTTGCAGATAGTTGGAGAATATCTGTTTTACAAGCCTGGCATTGAGCAACTGAAGTCTATCTTTGAACGAGTCTGTACCAATGATGATTTTATAGGGGAAAGAATATTATTGCCACGTACTGGTACAAGATTAAGAGCTATTTATATCAATGCCCCAACTTATTACTGCTTTGATATTTATTCGTTAAGGTTAAAAAAAACGAATCTTTATCCACTTTTTACAGCCATCTTAAATTCAGATTTGATTGATTATTACCTGACAATAAAACATAGAAAAAGAGTTTCCGACTCGTTCCCTAAAACAACAATGAATGATATCATCCAACTGCCAGTTCCGATACTGTACGATGTGGAATTGATATCCAAAATATCAGAATTAGCAATCAAAATAGCGAATAAAAAACTCTCTTTTGAAAATCATAAGAATGAATTAAATCAATTAATTTTTGATTTGTATGGATTAAGCAAATTTGAACGACAAAGAGTTCTTGATTTTTCATTAAAATCAAAAAAAGTATCGACTAATGAGATTGACGGATACATGTCATCCTTTATAGATATTATTAAACCCCATATTGATGACAGCATAAGCATTAAGGCTACTAAATATATTGACAGAAAACTAATCTCAAGCTTTGTTGGCATTAAGTTGGAATTTTTATTAAAAGAGAAGCGGGATATTTCTATAGGACAGGTTGTTAACTATAACTTAATGCAGTTTGTCAAAGAAATTGGTAATAAAAACATTTACACTACGAAAGATAAGATATATGGGAAAAACAGTTTGTTTATCATTCGGGAAAACAATGTAAAGAATTGGTCTAAGTCAAAAGCATTTGAAGATGCAAAAGTTTTTCTAACTGATTTATTGAAATAATAAATGGGAGTAACTTTTGTACATGTTGTCGATGCATATCAAGAGGACTTAGAATTATTATCGGTGATTGCTAACATCGCAAAGACTAAAGGATTAAGAAATAAGGATGATTTTTGGGAGAGTTTAATTTTAGATTACATAACCTCACTGTACAATAATATCTCATCAAATGAAAAAGCTCTTTTAAGGGCAAATGATGAACGGGCAGTGAAAGAATTTATTCGTAAGAAATTGGAATCTGACGATACCTTTAGCGAAGAGCATCTTTTGACTGTTGAATGGGAACCACAAAACAAACATTCCACATTGCAAGGTTTCTACGATATAAAAATAAGGAGCAGTCTTTGGAATAGTTATTTCTCATTTGAATGTAAATGCCTTGACAATACCCAAGTTTCAATTCTTGAATACGTTTACAATCCCAATAAAACAAAGAAGAAAAAGAAATTTGAAGATGGTGGTCTTTATCGGTTTCTTATCAATAAATATTCCACAGATAAAAGGTTTGGCGGGATGATAGGATTTATGCAAAACGGAGATTCTGACCAAATTAAAAATTCGATTTTCAATCAAATCCGAGGATTAAAACTATCATCAAATAATTGTTTCTTTGGAATATTGGGAAAAGAAGGGATACTGGAAACAAATACCCCTTACTATTTCCAATCTAATCATTCCAGATATGATATTTTTGAAAATAGGGAATGCGAACCTATAAAGATTCATCATTTCCTTTACGATTTTACGAAATAAAGAGTTTATCAGTCGCTGTCGCCAACAAATCCATTATTTCCGATTCTCGATACAGTATCTTCCCTCGAATCCGAATAAACGGAACTTTCCCAGTATCCCGCCAATCCTGCAAAGTGCGGGACAAAATATGCAACATTCGGCAAACATCCTTATTCGTCAGGAATTTTTCGCCGCTCAGGTGCAGCGTGCAGTTTTTCGTTGAATTGATGGAAAATCATCAGCCTGTACGCGCATTGCAGGGCATAGAATATCCCTTTATGCTTCTCCAAACATAAAAGGCTCTCTGTTGAAATGGATTGCAGTAGAATATTCATTGCTTGCGGGCAGCAATATGATGATTTTGACAAACGACAATGCCAAAAGTTCATATACTAACATGAAACAGAAACTAAACGTATCGCTGTTTCTAATGCGTGTGGATGTAGCTGTACGTGTTAAACCACAACAGTACTTTAGAGAGTGCCACTACACAGATATGTGGTGGCGCTTTTCTTCTGTTTTTTTTGCAAGAAAAATTATGGGTCTGTGTATAAATGCAAACTTTTATGTACATTTGTCCGCCCGAATTTAACGAACAACAAAAATAGAATCGAATGAAAACAAAAAGTAACAATTTCCTCCTTGCATCGGAAATTCCCTGGGAATACGCATCGGAAGGCATGACCCGCCAAATCTTGGGATACGACGGCCAATTGATGCTGGTCAAAGTCAAATTTCAAAAAGGGGCTATCGGTTCCACGCACGAACATTATCATACGCAAGGCACCTACGTAGTAAGCGGTAAATTTGAAGTAACGATTGCCGGCGAGAAACGCATCCTCGAAGCCGGCGATGGCTTTTATGTCGAGCCGGACGTCGCTCACGGTTGCGTTTGCATAGAAGAAGGGATTTTAATAGACACGTTCAGTCCGATGCGGCAGGATTTTTTAAAATAGCCGTCAATTTGGTCATCGCTTTTCTCATCGCCTTATCCATTGTCGGGAAATCGCACAGTTCGTTGCCGATGTAAATAAACGCAATCAGCAGTTGTTTTCCGGAGGCGGCGAGCGATTCCCACAAAAGGGTTTTATTCAGGCGATACGTTTCCCGAATCAGTCTTTTTCCCCGGTTGCGCTTCACCGCCCGTTTGAATCGCTTTTTCGGAATACTGATAAGGATAGCGGCCGGCGCTCCGGAAAAGGGTTTTTGTACGGCATAAACCACTCGCAACGGATAAGCCGAAAACGCTTTCCCTTCGGTGAATAAAAGGTCGATTTCCCGTTGAATGAAAATCCGCTCCGATTTAGTGAAAGTTTGCACGAATCGGGAACCGTTATTTCTTTTTGTTTTTTGACGATTTCAGGTAATTTTCCAGCGCGCCGGTCATGGAGGGCGCTTCGGGGTTGGGCGCTTCGATATCTAAACGCAAACCCGCATCGCGCACCGCTTTGGCGGTGGTGGGGCCAAACGTGCCGATAATCGTATCGCCTTGTTTGAAATTCGGAAAATTCTTCAGGAGAGAGGCGATTCCGTAAGGAGAGAAAAACAACAATACATCGTAATTAAATTCCTCTTCCGGGTTGAAATCGTTGCTGACCGTCCGGTACATGATCGCCGTCGTATAGTTGATTTTTTTATCATCCAACAAATGGATCAAATCGTCTTTGTGCATATCCGAAGCGGGAATCAAAAAAGATTCTTTGCTATGCTTGACGATAGGCGTTATCAAATCTTCCAGTTTGCCGGAGGCCGGATAAAAAATCTTCCGTTTACGATAAACAATGTATTTTTGCAGGTAAACCGCAATCGCTTCCGTAACGCAAAAATATTTCATGCTCTCCGGAATTTGAATGCGTAATTCTTCGGCCAAACGAAAAAAATGATTGATGGCTATTTTTGCAGTAAAAATGATGGCCGTATGGTCTGAAATATTGATTCGTTGCGTTCGGAAATCTTTGGCGTTTACGGCGTCCACTTTAATAAACGGTCTGAAAACAATCTCAACGCCATATTTTTCCGCTATATCATAATAGGGCGATTTATCAGTGGTGGGCTTGGGTTGGGAAACTAAAATTTTTCGCACATTTGAAGCCATAACATCCTTAATTTTATATACTGTAAAAATAAACCAACGCTTTCAATACAAGAAACAATGGTAATAATTCTTGGGCGCAAAGGTACAAAAAATAATAAAATAATGGACTTTTCTGTTGAAAAAATATTGTAAAAACCTTATAAATGATTAGTATTTTGACAAATATGATATAAAATACGCTGAAATAAAAACAAATGGAATAAGCTTCCGGCACATAAAAAATGAACAAAGCCGGAATAAACAGAACGATTCCGCTGAAAGATATAATCGAAAAATAATGGTTGTGCCACAATTGCACATCTTCTTTTTGAAAAAAAACGTATCCGATAAGAAAATAGGTCAAAAATTTATACAACAGGAAAATCAAAAAGAGCAATGCCGTTCCGGAGAATAAAAAAACAAAGCGTTGCATCGATTCGAACGGCGTATTCCATATATGGGAAATACCGCAATACGCGAGAATGGAAGTCGTCAAAACCGCTTGCAAGCACAATATTAACTTGCTGATAAATTCGTTGTGAATCGTTTCGGAAAAAATACTTTGCCGGTCTTGTTCCCGAAACAGATTGCGAAACATAAACGCAAACAAATGGCGGCTGTTTTCCAGCAATAGCGTCGTGATAACAAAACAAGGCAAAAACAGAAAAAACAATCCGTTTTGCGCCGCCGGCCATTCCGAGAGGAGTTGTTCCGTCATAAGCCGGTTTGTTTAAGAGCCTCGGCAGGCGTTTCGGCAACCGTCCAAAGCGGCGGATGAACGTGGTGCATAAAATGCTCCTGTTCAACTTTGGCCAACATACGCAGTAAATCGTTGAAATAACCGTTAGTATTCAGGATAACCGCCGGTTTGACGTACAAACCCAATTGTTTCCAAGTGATGATTTCGAGCAGTTCTTCCAGCGTGCCGACGCCGCCGGGAAGCGCGATGCAAGCGTCCGAACGCTGTGCCATCAGGCGCTTGCGGGTATGAATATCGGGCGTAACAATACATTCGGTCAACGAAGCATGTCCCCATTGCTTATCGACCATGAATTGGGGGATAATGCCGATGACCCGTCCGCCGTTTTCCAGAACGGCATCGGTTACCTGCGCCATTAGGCCGGTTTTGCCCGCTCCGTTGATACAGGTAATGCCCTTTTCGGCGATTAACCGGCCGGTATCTTTGGCTGCCTGCTCATAAACAGGAGCTACATGAGGGCTGGATGCTGCGTAAATTGTGATAGTCATGGCGCAAAATTAGTAAAAAAAAGTGTTACCTTTGCAAAAATTTAAAGACAATCAAATGGCAGAACAATTCAAAGTGGCCGATATTCGGTTAGCGGCGTTTGGAAGAAAAGAAATTACAATCGCCGAACACGAAATGCCGGGCTTAATGGCATTACGGACGAAATACGGACAGGACAAACCTTTGCAAGGCGCTCGTATTATGGGTTCGTTGCACATGACCATTCAAACGGCCGTATTAATCGAAACCTTAGTCGAACTGGGCGCCGACGTCCGCTGGGCCAGCTGCAATATCTTCTCTACTCAGGATCATGCTGCCGCCGCTATTGCCGCCGCCGGTATTCCCGTTTTTGCGTGGAAAGGCGAAACGCTCGAAGAATACTGGCAGTGCACCGAACAAGCCCTGCGCTTTCCGAACGGCGAAGGCCCCCATCTGATTGTGGATGACGGCGGCGACGCTACCCTGCTTATCCATTGGGGCTATCAGGCGGAAAACGACGCATCGACCATCGATCGCAAAGGCACTAATCACGAAGAACAGGTCATCCTGGATACCCTTCGTCGGGTTTTGGAAGAAGATCCCGCCCGTTGGCATCGAACGGTGGCCAACCTCAAAGGCGTTTCGGAAGAAACGACGACCGGCGTTCACCGCTTGTATCAAATGATGGAAAAAGGCGAATTATTGATTCCCGCTATCAACGTCAACGATTCGGTTACGAAATCGAAATTCGATAATTTATACGGCTGCCGCGAATCGCTGGCCGACGGTATCAAACGCGCTACCGATGTGATGTTTGCCGGTAAGGTCGTCGTCGTTCTCGGCTATGGCGATGTGGGAAAAGGATGCGCCAAATCGATGCGTGCGTACGGAGCGCGGGTGTTGATTACCGAAATCGATCCGATTTGCGCCTTACAGGCGGCAATGGAAGGCTTTGAAGTAACCACAATGGAAAAAGCAGTGAAAGAAGGACATATTTTTGTAACCGCCACCGGCAACCGCGACGTGATTACCATCGACCATTTGAAAGCGATGAAAGACCAAGCCATCGTTTGCAACATCGGTCATTTCGATAACGAAATACAGGTGGACAAATTAACGCATTATCCGTCCGTCCGGCATTTGAATATCAAGCCGCAAGTCGATCAATATACTTTCCCGGACGGAAATACGGTTTTCCTTTTGGCGGAAGGCCGTTTGGTCAATTTGGGTTGCGCCACCGGACATCCCTCGTTTGTGATGAGTAATTCGTTCGCCAATCAAACGCTGGCGCAAATCGATTTGTGGAAGAACCATTATCCGGTCAACGTCTATCGCTTGCCAAAACGCTTGGACGAAGAAGTCGCCCGCTTACATCTTGCGCAGATTGGCGTGGAATTGACGAAACTGACGCCGGAGCAAGCCGCTTATATCGGCGTGAAAGAAGAAGGCCCGTATAAACCCGAACATTATCGGTATTAACCCCTCAATGATTCGCGTATGAAGATTGCTATTTTATCCCCTTTTTATCCCTACCGGGGAGGGATTGCCCAATTCAGCGCAATGCTGTATCAGGCATTAGAGAAGGAGCATGAAGTAAAAGCATTTTCGTTTTTGCGCTTGTATCCCGATTTTCTGTTTCCGGGCAAGACCCAGTTAGTCAAGGAAGAGGATACGGCCATCCGGATTCCGGCAGAACGAAAATTAGACAGCATCGGCCTGATTTCCTCTTGGCTGACCGCCCGATCGATTGACAGGTTCCAGCCCGATGTGCTGATTATCGCTTACTGGATGTCGTTTTTTGTACCGGTATATGCCCCCATTGTGAAACGCCTGAAAAAGCGGACAACCATTATCGGTTTGCTGCACAATGCCGTTCCGCACGAACCGCACCGTTTCGATATTCCGCTGGCCAGATGGTTTTTCAAACAGTGCCATGGATTTGTGGTGATGAGCAAGGTGGTAGAGAACGATTTGCGGTCGATCTATCCGGAGGCGCGCTATACCTACAACCCCCATCCGATTTACAACCATTTTGGGAAAAAACTGTCGTCCGGAATTGCCAAAGCGCGCTTGGGATTGGACGCCAACAAAAAGTGCCTGCTCTTTTTCGGCCTGATCCGCAAATACAAAGGTCTGGATTTACTGATTGAAGCTATGGCCTGTTTGGACGATTCCTACGAACTGGTGATTGCCGGCGAGTCCTACGGCTCGTTTCAAGAATATCAGGAATTGATTGACGCTTCCCCGGCGAAGAACCGCATTCTCGTTAAGAACTACTATATAGACGACAAAGACGTGCCGGTATTGTTTTCCGCCGCCGATGTGCTGGTATTGCCCTACCGGTCTGCTACCCAAAGCGGCGTATTGCCCGTGGCCTATCATTACGAAACGCCGGTAGTGGCTACCGATGTGGGCGGCTTTCGCGAAGCCATTGAGCAGGCCGGAACCGGCGTCGTTTGCGCAACCGAAGCGCCCGCGCTGGCCGAAGGCGTCGAAAAGATTTTCCATATCGGGAAGGAAACCCTTTTGGCGCATATCCGTGCAGAACGGGAAAGTCTTTCCTGGGAAGGATTTGCCGCGGCCCTGGTGGCCTTTGCCGGACAGTTGAAACCCTGATAATATGCGCCGGAAGCAGCGCCCACGCAAAAAAAATGTATGGATAGTTGCACAATTCAAAAAAAACCTTTACTTTGCCCGCGTAAATCGCTAACAATGGGACATTTATCATAAAATAATTTACAATATCCCGGCAAAAAGCCGGCAAAACAAGATGAAAAGTTTAAGAATAATTAACGAAAAAAAATTGGCAGTTATCTCTAAAAAAATAGAGAGAGAGAGAGAGAGAAATATTTTATAAACAACCAGGTATTCAATCGTTTACGATTGACGTCGGCGATTGAGCCGTCGGTAAATACAAACGCGCAGGATTCTTCCCGCTTCGGATTTCTTCATGGAAGGAATTGGGGGCGGGCGTTTTTTTGTGCCGTTGCCGGACAACGGTTGCGTATCCGTCCTTGCGAGGGCAAAGCCCAAAGCAAACCAGGGAATTCGTCTTTGCTGGATTGCTTCGCCTTCCGGCTCGCAATGACGCGGCGGAATGGTACGAGGACGGATGCGGAATGGTGCAAAAACGGATGCAAAACTGTGCGAAAGTCGTGCTCCGTCATTGCGAGGAGCAGAGCGACGAAGCAAACCAGAAAACGTTCGTTTCGGCCTGGTCCAAAAGACAATTCTCTATATTGCTTCGCCTCCCGGCTCGCAATGACGTACACGCCCGATGTAACGAATGTTCCGTATGTGTGTTGTCTCTAACGGGACAATATGTTGGTAGAAAACTGGAAGCCCGCTTAGAGGAAGAGTCGGCGGCTCCGACCCGTGTTCTACAAGATGTATCCCTGACGAATGGGACCATAATACGCATAATTGCTTATAATACAAGTTCGGGCGTTACCGAAAGCGAAAGCTTCTATAAGAGTCAATCGGACGGCAGCCTCGTACCGGTGGGCGATGCGATGAAGTTGACAATTGGAGCCACATACCAAATTACGACCTATTCCTATAATACTACGTCGAATCCTCCCACGACTGGCGGATCCACCGTACCGTTAACCCCCTACATAAACGGTAGTGCGACGAACGATTTTCTTTTGGTTAGTGCTCCGGTAACGATTTCCGCATCCGACAATATAAACCTGGGAACGTTTAGCCGTCGGTTTAGCCGGGTGAGATACGAAATACTTGCTGTTGACGACGGACTGACGCTGACGGAGGTCGCCGTATCGCTGACGAATAATTATGAAGCTACGCTGACAAAGTCAACCGGCGAACTCACAAAAGGCTCCTCGTCCATTGCCCAGACGCTTGCTAAGGCTACTGCTACGCCTGCAAATGATTACCGCATTGTTTATCCGGGCGGTGAGGCGCCGGCGCTTTCGATTACCGGAAAACTTAACGGCGCTGCCACCGCTTTTCCAGCGGTTTCCGTAGCGTGCTTGAAGACACTGGCTCCCGGCAGATCTTATAAGTTGGTGATTACTAACTTAAAAAAGATTCTTATGGCAAACATTTTGCACCGAATCAAGGCTTATCTGTTCGATAATCCTTTGACAGAATTGAATGTCCACGATTACGTGGTCAGAGTAAGTTCAGATGAGGTTGTTTTGTTGGGGGGAAATTAGGTGGAAATGAGGTTTTTTAATCCGAAAACTTGTATAGTTGTATTTTTACAACTATCTTTGTACAGTCAATTAGAAATAAGAGTTCTATGAAAATTTGGAAAGTAAAAGAAATAATAGCCTGCATTGAAAAAGACGGCTGGTATTTCATAAAACAAAAAGGAAGCCACAGGCAATTTAAACATCCTGCGAAACCGGGACGGGTAACCGTGCCCGGAGGACTTAACGATGATTTGCCACCGGGCACATCAAAGAGTATTTTAACACAAGCCGGACTTTTATAAAAGCCCTGCAATTAAAAAACAAACAAAATGGAAAAAGTATTTGTAACAGTAGAAATGACGGAAAACAATTATGCCGCTTATTTAGATCGCTTACCCGGATGTGTTTCTACGGGAAAAACATTCGAAGAATTGAAAAAAAATATAGCTGAAGCCGTAGAATTACATCTTGAAGGTATGCGCGAAGATGGCGAAGAAATTCCCTTTCCGGAGGCCTACGAACTTGCCTATCACTTCGATTCGGAAAGCCTTTTGATGCACTATAACGGCATATTTACCAAGGCGTCGCTGGAAAGGCTTACCGGTATTAATCAACGGCAATTGCAGCGCTATGCTGCCGGTACGAGCAAACCTCGTCTGGAACAGGCAAATAAAATAACAAAAGCGCTGCACGATTTAGGCCGGGAACTGTTAGCCGTAAAACTCTAATTTTTAATTGATTTTGTCGTTACGGCGCCCCGCTTCTATGCGGGGTTTTTTTGTCTTTCATCTATTTTTATTCGTTTGTGAGTAATTGTATTTAATGTTACCTTTGTTGAATCAATTAAAATCTGATTCCAAATGAAAGAAAACTATTGCGTAATCATGAGCGGAGGAATTGGCAGCCGGTTCTGGCCTTTTAGCCGGGGAGATAAACCGAAACAGTTCCTCGATTTTTTTGGCGCCGGACGGTCGTTGCTGCAACAAACGTTCGACCGCTTTCGGCGGATTCTCCCGGCCGAAAACATCTACATCGCCACCAACGAAGCGTATGCCGGTTTGGTGAAGGAACAATTGCCCGAACTGAGCGATCGTCAAATCCTGCTCGAACCGACTCGCCGGAATACGGCGCCTTGTATCGCTTATGCGTCCTACCACATTCAGTCGATCCATCCGGAGGCAAATATTGTGGTTACTCCGGCCGATCACCTGATTCTCGAAGAACAGAACTTCCTGAATAATATCGAAACAGGATTGCATTTTGCCGGGCAGTCGCCCGCCTTAATCACCCTGGGCGTTAAGCCCAACCGGCCGGAAACGGGATACGGCTATATTCAAACCGACAGTGTGGAAGCGGGACAGATCCAGAAAGTAAAGGCTTTTACCGAAAAACCGGACATCGATCTGGCGCGGGTGTTTTTCGAGAGCGGCGATTTTTACTGGAACTCCGGTATCTTTATCTGGAACGTGCAAACGATTATCGAGGCCTTCGGCGCTCATTTGCCGGACGTGCACACCCGCTTCTGCAAGGGCGCCGGAAAATACAATACGCCGGACGAAAAGGCATTTATTCAGGAAATATACCCGATGTGCCAGAATATTTCCATCGACTACGGGATTATGGAGAAAGCCGAAAACGTATATATGCTGGTGGCCGATTTCGGCTGGTCTGACCTCGGCGCCTGGGGTTCGCTCTACGATTTGGCGCAAAAAGACGACCGTCGCAATGCTGCGCTGAAATGCAAATCGTTTTTCGTGGAAAGTAACAACAATCTGGTTACGCTGGCCGACGGTAAACTGGCGGTGATACAGGGCTTAGACGATTACATTGTCGTAGAATCCGACAACGTATTGCTTATCTGCCAAAAATCGGAAGAACAGCGCATCAAGCAGTTTGTGGCGGATGTGAATATGAAATTTGGGAACGCTTACCTGTAACCCAGTTCAAACGCCAGCTTAACGCCGACGGCTTCGTATTTCCCCCGAACGAGGGAAGCGAAAACGCCGGCGTTTCCCATGAAATTACCGATGCCGTAGCCGATTTCCGTATAACAGGGCAGCGCCGGCGTATAGAGTTGGCTAACGTAGATTCGTTCGTTGACAATATCCATCGTCATCCGGCGAAATAATTTCAGGATAGAAAAGGGCGATTCGTACATCAGGTGCAGCTGTATGTAGGTATCGGCGGCGTTATACCATTCGCCGTTCAGGATATGAAAGACGCCGCCCATGGGATCGTTCCACGATTGAGGAATATTCTGCCGCTGGAAATGACTGAAATCGGCGAAATACACCGACCGGGTATTGGTAAACCGACCGGCGCCGGCATAGTAATGGAGCGACCGCATCAGTCCGAGGGGTATTTTCTGCTGAATATCCATTTCGATCCGTTCATAATGGCTGTTACTGTTGAATATCCCCGGAATGCCGCGGGCGTATTCGATGAAAAACGTGGGGTAACGGGCAGATAAATACTCTTTCCTTTTCCCGTTGATGCGGTAAAACTGTCCGGGCGTCCACCGCAGGCCGATCGCCGGAACAAAAGCACGGTAGCGGTTGCTGACGAGATCTATGAGATCGTCGTCGTTCGGCAAAGGACGACCGGCATCGTTGTTTTGGACGGGAATGTACCAGTCGTAGTTTATCCCGCCGTGCACCAGTAAGCCGTTCATCAGCTCGTAAGTCGCCTGCAAGCCGGTTTGGAAATGCTTGTAATAATCCAGATTGAAATCGCTGAAGCGGATACTGTCCGGAATCGCTTGGTTAATTTGATGAATAATCGTAGAATTATAGGCTTGATTCCGGTTTCTGAAATTGAACGTAATCTCGCCGAACTTCGCCGGCGCAAACAGCCAGGAAGCGGGCGTGCCGAAATACACCTGATTCCGCTGAAAAAGAATACCAAGGTTGGGCTGAAAGCGAAACCCTCGCCCGTTCTGAAAATACCGGTAAATCTTGAATTGCTGCCAATACAGGATGCCGTCCAGCTTGGAATACGCCAGTTTGAACGGATTCATTAATCCGGAATACGTAAAATGCGTATCATTGTATTTAAACGATTGGGGGATCGTCAATCCCTTGGCGAAGTTCCACGATTTCCAGAGGGAAACGGCAGAATCGGCCGCTTGTTGCTTGCTTTTCCGCTGGTTCCACAGCGATAGCTCGTATTCGGACAAAGGCACCGGCCTCCGCTCAGCCCAAAACGCCGAATCGCGGATAAACGGAATCGAATCGGTGCGGATATTGAAGTAGTTGCTCAAATCGTAGAGCAGCGTTTTCTGCCGGCTGTTCGCATCGAGCAAATGGATCGACTGATAGTCAATGCGGGAAAAGTACCGGCTTTCTGTTTCGTTATTCAAAACATTCGTATGGAACGTTACGGCGCTATGCACCGGCAATAAAAAATCTTGGGGATGGAGGCCGAATTCGGTTTCGATGTGGAAATCGAACAGTTCCCATTTCCCCCGGACGTCCACGCGGAAAACCGTCCAAGCATTGTCCACGATATAAAAATCCCCGGTCATCAGCTTCTGGCTTCGGATCTTGGGCAGTATCCGGATTTGATGAATGTGGCGATTCAGGGTATCGATAGCCGCCACGTATTCAAAACGGTAATAATCGAAGATATCGCGGATGCCCGGCACAATAACGTGGTCGTTGAAGAGCGTCGGATTGTAGATATTAATGTTGAGAAACTGCATCAGGCGGTTTTGAATATCGTTGGCCGTCAGCCGGTCTCCGTTAATCGCTTGAATCTGTTGGGTAAAATGATTGGGCGCCGTGTAATGCACATCGACGATGGCTTCCGCAAACGAATTATCGTTCAATTTATCCCAGTAAAGGAAATCGGGAGCAAACCGGGCCAGCCGGTTCTTCTTTATCACCTGCGTGTTGCCTTTGATATAGACTTGCGCTTCGTACTCCTGAACATATTCGCCGTATAAATCGCGAAACCGAAGCACTTCGGTAATGATCGAATCGGCTTTATTCTGGGCGAACAAAACGCTTGTAAAACATCCAATTCCAAGGCATAAGAGCTGTTTTCTGAACATCTGTTTTGTTTTAATGCGTGGATAAAATTACGTAATTTCCTTTATACAAATAGCATAATTGGTAATTTTTTTTAATGGATTTGTGCTCCGATTAAAATCTTTTCCGTACTTTTGTGCTGTATAACATAACTGTATAACACTTGTGCAGACAAAAGAGGATGAGATAATGGATTTTTCTACCAGTCTGAAAGAGGTTTGGCGATTTTTGAATGAGCAAGAACGCGAGATCATTCGTGCCAATGCCATTATTCAGCATTACAAGAAGAACCAGCAGATTTATGCGGAAGGCGAAGAACCGACCCACATGATGTGTTTACTGAAAGGCAAAGTAAAGATATACAAAGAAGGGGTGGGAGGCCGCAGTCAGATTATCCGTATGATACGGCCGATCCAATATTTTGCGTACCGGGCTTATTTTGCCCGGGAAAAATATCTGACGGATGCCTCGGCGTTTGAAACTTCCGTGGTGTGCCTGATACCCATGAAAGTGGTGCGGGAAATCATGAAACACAATTATAACATCTGCAAGTTTTTCATCCGGCAGCTGTCCGTCGATTTGGGCATTGCCGATGAACGGACGGTGAGCCTGACTCAAAAACACATCCGCGGCCGCTTGGCCGAATCGCTGGTGTTCCTGATTGACAGTTACGGACTGGAAAACGATAGCTCCATCAATATTTACTTGGCGCGCGAAGATTTGGCGAACCTGTCGAATATGACAACGTCCAACGCAATCCGTACATTATCGATGTTTGTTTCCGAAAAGATGATTGCCTTGGACGGTCGTAAAATAAAAGTGCTGGACGAAGAAAAATTGCGGAAAGTCAGCAAATTAGGCTGATTACCCCATAAGCGTTTTTTGCAGGATATAAACGAAGCAACCGCCCAGATATCCGAGAATAGCCAGCCACGAGATTTTTTTCAGATACCAGATAAAATCAATTTTTTCCATCCCCATAACGGCTACCCCGGCCGCCGAACCAATGATGAGGATACTGCCTCCCGTACCGGCGGTATAAGCTAAAAACTCCCAGAAATAATGATCGGTGGGAAAATGATACATCCCCATCGCGCCCGCCACCAACGGCACATTGTCGATAATCGACGAGAAAAATCCGATGAGGACGGATATCAAATAGTATTTGTGCGGCTCTGCCACAGGCATTCGGTCTAAAGACGACGACAACAGGGCCAACTGTCCGCAAGTTTGCAAGGCATTCACCGCCATTAAAATCCCCAAGAAAAACAGGATGCTGGGCGTATCGATGCGCGAAATAATCCGGTTGACCGACAAATGATGGCTGTGCTTTTCCGATTTTTTCTTGTGCATGAAACTGGTTACTACCCACAATACGCCCAATCCGCCCAACATGCCCAGATAGGGCGGGAGATGGGTAAGCGATTTGAAGACCGGAACAAATAATAAGGCGCCGACGCCCAGAAAAAAGATGACGGTTCGTTCATGATCGGGAACTTGCACCTCTTCGTCATGCGCATCCGCCCGTTCCGGACGGGTAACATTCCCTTTCGTCCGGAAAGAGAGCACAAGCAGCGGAATAAGAATCGAAGCCGCGCTGGCAAGAAACGTCATTCGCATGATATTAACGGCGCTGATGTGTCCCGCAATCCACAACATGATGGTTGTAACGTCGCCGATAGGCGAAAAAGCGCCTCCGGCATTGGCCGCTAAAATGACCATCCCGGCAAAAATCCAGCGGTCTTTTTTGTTGCCGATGAGTTTTCGCAACAAGGCAATCATTACAATGGAAGTGGTGAGGTTATCTAAAACGGCCGACATGAAGAAAGTCAATGCGCTGATAATCCATAAAAGACTTGTTTTCTTTGTCGTATGGATTTTGTCCGTGATGATTCGGAATCCGCCGTGAGTGTCCACAATTTCGACAATCGTCATGGCGCCGAGGAGGAAGAACAGGATTTCGGCTACTTCGCCCAAGTGTTCAATCAACGGAACCTGAGTAATCCACGCAACAAACGAGGCATCGGGATGATGCAGGAGGTATTCCTGATACTCGGCATAAGCCGGAAACGAGGCGGGATTTCCCATAACAAACAATACCCACATAAAGGTGCTGAGCAGCAGCGCCGTCGCTGTTTTATTAACGTGCAAAGGGTGCTCAAGGGCAATGCAAACATAGCCGATAATAAAGACTACAATCATCAAAGTAAACATACGCTTATCAATTTAAGTAAAAAAATAACTATTCTTCATGAGGATACCGTCGGAGAATGTCTTGACTCAATATCCGGTAAATGGCCTGTTTGTCCGGATCGGTTTTCAGCAGTTCCAACTGGCGTTCGATGACCGGAAGATCGTAACGCGCCGCCGGGCCGGTCTGCGCTTCCCGGGGAGAAAGCGTCCGGACTTTCGCCGCCGTTTCTGCTATCAAAGGAAGTAAAACTTTCCGGTCGATTGCCTGATCTTCAAGAATCTGTGCGGCAATATCGTATAAATGATTGGTGAAATTGCAAGCAAAAACCGCAGCGAGATGCAGATACTTCCGTTTTTCGGACGATAAAGGAATGGCTGTATCCGACAGAGACAAAGCGATTTGTTGGAGCAAGTGTTCATCCTGCGGGCTGTTCGCTTCAAAGAAAATGGGAATGTGGTTGAACGAAATCTTCCGTCTTTTGCTGAAAGTTTGCAAGGGATAAAAAACGCCGTAGCGCGTGGCGGCGCTGTCTTTGAAAATATCCATGGGAATACTTCCGGCGGTGTGCACCCATATTCCGGTAGTGGCGGGAAAGGATTTCAGCAGAAGCGGAAGAGCGGTGTCGCTGACGGAAAAAACATACCCGTCGGCTTGCGTGGTAATGTCTTGCAACCGATGCGTATAATCCGTATGTAGTTTTTTTCCTAATGCTTGGGCGGCAGACAACGTCCGGCTATATACCTGTACCACCGGAAAGCCTTTTTCGTTGAAAGCCCTTCCTAATTGGGTCGCTACATTGCCTGCACCGATTAAAACAATCTTCACGTTCTTAGTATTTGCCGATGTGCAGTTTTTCCCATTGCAGTTTTTCGTCGCTGTGCGGTTTGGATTCCTTGGCTTTGCGTCCAACGGCCACGATACAGCCGATAGACAGTTGCAGCGGAATATCCAACAGATCCCGCACATATTGCTCGGAATCGTAACCGTCGGCGGTTTCGCGGCCGCGAATTTGCACCCAGCAACTGCCCAAATCCAAATCTTCGGCCTGCAATTGAATATAGGTCGCCGCAATGGCGGAATCTTCGAGGTAAGCTTCGCTTTGCAGGGGATCGGTCAGAATCACAATCGCCAATGCGCAATGTTCCAGAAAGCCGGCGCCGGAGGATTTGCAGTGTGATAACCGGTTCAACATCTCTTTGTCTTCGACCAGAACAAACTGCCACGAACGGCTGTTTTTGGACGACGGCGACAGCAAGGCCGAACGCAGGAGTTGTTCCACTTCGACCGGCGTCAAGGCCTCTTCGGTGTATTGGCGGACACTGCGGCGCTTCGTTACTAATTCGGAGAAACTGTTCATTTTTTCAATAAATTCAGGGTGTCTAATGCAATCGTGTATTCTTCGTCCGTAGGAATAATTACTACTTGGGTTTTGGAATTCCGGGAACTGATTACCGCTTCTTCGCCGCGTATTTTATTGGCTTCTTCGTCGATTTCAATACCCATAAACGCCAGACCTTCGCAAGCGGTTTTGCGTGTTTCGGTCTGATTTTCTCCCACGCCGCCGGTGAAAACGAGAATATCTACGCCCCCTAAAGCCGCCGCATAGGCGCCAATGTATTTCTTGATGCGATAATCGTACATTTTCAAGGCCAGAATCGCTTTTTCTTTGCCCTCTTTGATGGCGGCGTCAATTTCGCGCATATCGGACGAAATGCCGGAGGTACCCAGCACGCCGCTGTATTTATTGACAATCGTAGAAAGGGCTTGCGAACCGATGTTTTCCTTTTCCATGATATACGTCAAAACACCGGCATCCACATCGCCGCTGCGGGTGCCCATCAATAAGCCTTCTACGGGAGTCATCCCCATGGAAGTATCGACCGATACGCCGTTTTGGATAGCGGCTATCGAAGCGCCGTTCCCGATGTGGCAGGTAATGATCCGCTGTTGTTCGTAGGGAACATTCAGGAAGTCGCAGGCGCGTCTGGAAACATAACGGTGGCTGGTTCCATGAAATCCGTACCGGCGGATGGCGTATTTTTCGTACAACGAATACGGCAAACCGTACATATACGCAAAGTCCGGCATGGTTTGATGAAAAGCCGTATCGAAAACGCCTACCTGCGGAACTTCCGGCATCAATTCTTTAATGGCGTAAATCCCGTTCAAGTTGGGCGGGTTATGCAGCGGCGCTAAGTCGATACATTCGATGATTTTCTGAATCACTTCGTCGGTAATCAAAACGCTGGAATTGAATTTTTCCCCGCCGTGCACCACGCGATGACCGACCGCATCTATTTCGGACAGCGACCGGATACATCCGTATTTCGTACTCGTGATTACTCCCAATATATATTCGATGCCAATCCCGTGTTCCAAAATTTCCCCTTCCAGTATCACTTTATCGCCGTTCGGCAAAGTTAATTTCAGGAAAGAACCGGTCAGACCTATTTTTTCAACTCCGCCCTGTGCGAGAACGGCTTTTGTTCCCATGTCCAGCAACTTGTATTTGATGGACGAACTGCCGCAGTTTAAGACTAATATTTTCATACGTTCATAATTTTTTCTTTATTTGTCGCAGGAAACCCGCGCCATGATTGTTCTCCCGAATAGAGATTACAGACGGGTTTCATTTGAAAAACAGATTTGTGCCGGTTAAATGATCTTTTTCATACTTGTAAAATCCCTTTCCGGTTCGCGTACCCAATTGTTGCGTGCGATACAGGCGCCAAAGCAGCGGCGACGGTTTGTATTTTTTATCTCCGTATTCGTTAAACATATCTTCCATCAGCGGGACGATTTTTTCGATGCCGATGATGTCCGCCATCTTGAAAATGCCGTTCCGCATCCCGTAAACGATTTCCGTCAGCCGGTCGATGCTTTCCATGCTCGAAACATTTTCCTGTACCATTTGGCAGGCTTCGTTCAGTAATACCGCCATCAGGCGCATGCCGACCAAGCCGTTGCTCTCGTGCACGTCGATGGTTTCGTATTTGATGAGTTTGGCCAGCCGGAGCACCTTTTGATAGACTTCGTCCGAAGTATAAATACTTTTTACGATTTCTAAAATGCAGGCGTCGGGATGCGCCGCGGGAAAGTGCAGGCTGACACAACGTTCCTTGTGTTTCAGTTCCGACGCCAGCTCGCTGATGATCACCGTTGTTGCATTCGTAGCAATAATGGCTTCGGGCGAAACCACTTTTTCGATTTTTTTGAAGGCTTCTTTGCGCAATTCGGTGCTGCGTTCGCCGGTTTGATTGTCGTAACGGATACATTCGATCACGAAATCGCAATCTTTCAAATCGGAATAATCCGTGGAACTGTGAATACGCCCCAATATGGCTTTTTTCTCTCCCGGAGTCAACCCCCAGTTTTCAATGCGGCTGTCTAATCCTTCGCTGATGCGGGAGAACGCAAAATCAATGCGATCTTGACTGACTTCGACAAAAGTTACTTCCAGACCGGCAGTGGAAGTCAGGCGAATGATGTTGCGTCCGTCGCGACCGGCGCCTACGACGCCGATTTTGGAAAACAGCGATTTTTTCCTGTTTTTCGAGGAAAGCCCAAACGGTTCGATCGCTTCTGTAATTGTTTTTGACATCGTATTATTTATTTATTGCCTGGTTGGCGCAAATAGCCACCATGTTGTATATATCTTCTACCGAGCATCCGCGGGATAAATCGTTGACCGGGGCTGCCATTCCTTGCAGGATGGGTCCGACGGCTTCGGCGTTTCCCAAGCGCTGGACTAATTTATAGGCAATGTTGCCACATTCCAGATTGGGGAATACCAGCACATTGGCTTTTCCGGCAACGGGACTTCCGGGCGCTTTTCCGGCTCCGACGAACGGAACGAGGGCGGCGTCGGCTTGCAGTTCGCCGTCGATCAGCAGATGAGGATCCATGGCTTTGGCCAGCCGCGTGGCTTCCGTTACCTTATCGACCAGATCGTGCCGGGCGCTGCCTTTGGTCGAGAAACTCAGCATCGCTACCCGCGGTTCGACGCCGACAATGGCCCGCGTGGTTTGTGCGGTGGCGATGGCAATTTCGGCCAGTTCGCCGGCAGTGGGATTGGGCATCACCGCGCAATCGGCAAAGACCAGCACGCCATCGTCGCCGTAGGCCGGGTTTTGAACGAACATCAAAAAAGCGCCGGATACGACGCTAATTCCCGGGCGGGTTTTGATGATTTGCAACGCGGGACGCAAAACATTTCCGGTAGTGTTTTGAGCGCCGGCGATTTCGCCGTCGGCGTCGCCGTTTTTAATCATCAGGCAAGCCAGATAGAGAGGATCTTCCACCAGCAGGGCGGCTTGGGCTTCGGTCAGTCCTTTGCTTTTCCGCAGTTCGACCAGCAGTTGGATGTACTCGTTTTTTTTGCTGTGATGGAGCGGATCGATAATCGTTGCCTGTTCGATGTGCGTCAGGCGATACCGGCTGGCCGAAGACCGGATTTCGGCCGGGTTTCCCAACAGAATCAGATGCGCCACTTCGTCTTGAAGCAGGCGGTCGGCCGCTCGCAACGTCCGTTCTTCGGCGCCTTCGGGGAGGACGATCCGCTGTTTACTGGCTTTCGCTCTTGCCAGAATGTTGTTCATTACATTCATACCGTTACTACTACTTAATTAATCCGGTGCAAAAGTAGCAAAAATTGCAATATGAAGATTACAAAATAATATATTTTTCTCAAACCGGAGTTGTCATTCTTTCAGACGCCCGGTCTAAAGAAAGAGATTTTGGACAATTTTTCGATGAACAATATGTTCCGAAACGATTATAAACGAATATTTTCGGTATATTTTCCAAAAGTTTTCCTAAAAATTTGTATAATTCAAAAAAACCGCGTTACTTTGTGGGAATAAATTTTACCAAGTGGTAGATTGTTTTTTCACTTTTTTACAATATTCCCAATAAAAAGGACAAATTAATAATTTTTTAAATAAAAAAGGTTTGGAGGATAGCAAAAAGATTGCAGAGAAAATGCGTAAGGGAAATGACCTCCAAAAAACAAAGGATATGAAAATGACAAAAGAAAAAGAGAAAAACGTATCAATGTTTCGATATGCCGGTTATTTGTTAATCCTCATCGGGATGCTTTTGGGGTTAACGTATCTGTTGTCGTCGTGATGACAATTATCCGGATATTCTTAACTGCTTGACCTTGCGGCTCAGTCCGTATAAGTTCATTCATCGTTGTAGTTGAAAAAAAACAAGTATGGCCGGCATTTATATTCATATTCCGTTTTGCCGGACGCGGTGTTCGTATTGCGATTTTTGTTCCGTTGCGGTAGGGAAAACCCGCGGGGAGCGGGAGGATTACGTAGAAGCCCTGTGTCAAGAGTTGCAGGAAAGAAAAACCTACCTGCAAGGCCATTCCATCGAAACGATTTACTTCGGCGGCGGTACGCCTTCGCAATTATCTGCGAAACATTTTGAGAAAATCTTTGAAACGCTTGCGGCCGTTTATCCGGCATTGGCCCCTTGCGAAATTACGCTGGAAGCCAATCCCGACGATTTGACTCCGGAATATCTGGATTCCCTGAAAAAACTCCCATTTAATCGGATCAGTTTAGGCGTGCAAAGTTTGAATGATGCGGAATTGCGGTTTTTGAACCGGCGGCACGATGCATCGTCGGCCGTTCGCGCCGTCCGATTGTGCCGGGAAAAAGGGTTTGAGAATATCAGTATCGATTTGATGTACGGATTGCCCAATCAAACGCTGAAAAGTTGGCAATCGACGCTCCGGCAAGCCGTCGGTCTGGACGTTCAACACCTCTCGGCGTATCATTTAACGTATGAAGAAGGAACGCCGCTGTTCGACCGTTTACAACAAGAAATTGTCCATTCCATCGACGAAGATCTGAGTGTCGCCCTGTTTGAAACCTTGATAGACGTATTGACCGGCGCCGGTTTTGAACAGTATGAAATTTCTAATTTTGCCCGTTCGGGCTATTCCTCCCGGCACAATTCCGGTTACTGGAACGGCGCTCCTTATCTGGGAATCGGGGCTTCGGCACATTCATACAATGGCGAGAGCCGACAGTGGAATAAGAAAATCCCCGGCGCCGAATATAAAACCTACGGTATTGAAATGGAAATCCTCGATGAAAAGGCTCTTTTTAATGATTTTATTATTACCCGCCTGCGGACAATGAAAGGCATTGATTTGCGGGAATTGCAAACCCTGTTCGGGGAACAAAAAAAAGCCTGTTGCTTGCAACAGGCTAACAAACATCTTTCGAATCAATTATTGAAAATTAAGAACAGTCATTTACAATTGACGCAGAAAGGGATATTCGTTTCGGACCGTATAATGTCCGATTTATTGCTGTGAGCTTAATCTTTCAGATAAGCCGACAGCATCCAGATTTTCTTTTCAAAACCGGCCACGCTTTGGTTGGCCAAGGCCATCGTAACGACATCTTCCGCCTGAAGGGCTAATTGAGAAAGGGCGCGCAGTTCGTCCAACAACAGTTGCAACGTTTCTAATACATTGACTACGCCTGTTTTCCAGTCAAATACAGCGGATACTTCTTTAATGTGCGACGTTTTCAGATAGTCCGAGAATTTATTAGCGGGAACGCCCCCCAGCATAACGATGCGTTCGGCGACTTCATCAATTTTTTCTGCGATTTCATCGTAATATTCTTCATACAATTCGTGAAGTTCGTAGAACTTGTCGCCCTGGATGTTCCAGTGGAAACCCCGCAGATTGGTATAAAATACTTGATAATCTGCCAACAAATCGCTTAATTTTGCGATTACCGGACCGACTGCGGCTTGCGATAATCCTACATTGTTTTTACCTTTTGTGCTCATAACTTATACTGTTTATTGTTTATAAATAACAAATCGGTTTGTCGATTGTTTTAACTACGTACAAAAGTACGTCAAAAAATAATATAAATCAAATGGATAACGCTTATTAGTCAATAGATATTGTTTATGAAGCCGGCGGAGTAGAAAATTTTTTCTACCTTTGTCAAAAATAATCTACAACAACAAACCGATGATCGAACAAAGTAAATCCTGTTCCGCCGAAGCGCATCCGGACAACTTGAAAGAAACCTATATTGTCAAAGAGCCTCCCGTGAATTACGGTATTGACAATCCTGTTCATTACACGTATGCCGATTATCTTTCGTGGATGGACAAGCGGCGGCGGGAATTGATTCATGGTAGGGTTTATCAATTAATGACCGCTCCTTCGCGGTTTCATGCCGATATATCTTCCGAATTATTATCTGTTTTTAAATGGTTTATCAAGAAACGGAAAGGAAAATGCAGGGTGTATCATGCTCCATTTGACGTTCGTTTGCCGAAAAACGGAGAAACTGCCAACGAGCGAATCGATACGGTGGTGCAACCGGATATTTGTGTGATTTGCGATGAAAACAAATTGGACGATGCGGGTTGCATCGGCGCGCCGGATCTGCTTGTGGAAGTGCAATCTCCTGCGACCGCCCGCTACGATTTATGTGAAAAATTCGATTTGTACGAAAAATCGGGAGTGAAGGAATATTGGATAGTGTTTCCCAGCGACAAAGGAATTACCGTTTATACGTTGCAGGAAAATGGAAAATATGATCGGGGCGCGACTT
>JAITAH010000039.1 GCA_031284225.1 Dysgonamonadaceae bacterium
AAAGAGGCATGGGAACTGTTATAACTTATTCTATTCAGAGGTTCTGCATACCTATACAAGAGAACAAGCAAACAGTCCCATGCCTTCTATATAACAAAAGACATGGAACATTTGCTTATTATCCCTCTTGTATTGAAATTTTGCAGATTTCTGAATAAGGATAATATAAATGCTTCTTAATTTTCAATAATAATGAAACAGGACAACTCTTTGTCCTTAATTTGAGCGCAAAGGTAAATATTATTTTACAGCTTCTTTATAATCCGAACTCTTTTTTTATTCTTTGCACTGTAGAAACTCCTACATTGGCTAATTTTGCGGTATTTCGGATAGAATTACCTTTTTTGAGGAGGCTGATGACTTGTTTGTATTCCTCTTTTTTCTTTTCAGTGGTTTTGAAACTCCCAGCATTACGACCCAAGCGACCGCCCTTTTCAATATAGTTTTGTCTTCCACTGTTGAGACGAAACTTAATGTTTTCTCTTTCAATTTCGGCACAAGTACTTAACGTTGCAATCATTATAGGGGCAAATATGGAAGGCTTGCCTTCGTTATCTAACAATGTAATTTGTTCTTTTTGAAAATATACATTTATTTTATTGTCAATCAGGTGTTTTATTGTTTCCAATACCTCAAAGGCATTTCTACCCACTCGACTCATTTCACTGATAAGTAAGTAATCTATGTTATTCGTTTTACAGTAATCTAAACAATCATTCAAAACAGGGCGGTCAAAGTTTTTTTTGCCTCCACTGATTTTTTCTTCAAACACAGCTTCAACACTGAAATCGTTGCTTTCGGCATATTTTTTCAAATCTACTATCTGTCTGTCTGTGTTTTGTCTGTCTGTTATACTTGATACCCTTGCGAAAATTACTGCTTGTTTCATCTTATTTAATCTTTAATATTACCCTACAAAGGTACGAAACAGATTTGATATATCCAAATTATTCTTTGATAAAAATGAATACAAAATATAGAATATTCAAATAATGTTTTCGGATTTATTTGAATACAGTTGAGGATCGAATACAGTTTGGTTTTGGCTTGGTAAATCGTTTCTCAAATTGAATAAACAGAATAGAAAGATACATGGATAGATTAAAATTTATCATGTTCTACATAATCAATCAAAGATTGTCTTGGTATCTGCCATTGACCATTAATTTTTTTTGCTTTTATCTCACCATTACCTTCAGGATTTAGTTTTTTAATGACAGTGTTTTCTGTTTTCATATTGAAAATATTTGACATTGCAACTACTTCTTTTACTGTATAGAATAATTTTTTAGAAGATGATAGCTTTTGTGTCATCTCTTGTTCTTTTTTCTTAAAACTATCTTCCACAGCTTCGTATGAAGCATTATATATTAAAGTGGTTAGTTCTCTTACTCTTTGAGCTATTTTTGAATATAAATCTAATATATTTGCTTCACTCAAATTATTTCTCAAAGCATAATCTTCAATACAAGTTTTTATGTCAGAAGTAGTAGTAAGATAAGACATTTCAATATATGGATTTTTGACAATGGCTATTAAATCAGAAATAAATCTTTGTAAATCTTTTTCAACAATGTCTATAGTGTTATTTTTCATTTTTATATATTTTTATTAGTTTATTATTCAATCCTTTCATTTTATCGTCTCGTTTTTTACCAAATTTGTCGGCATAATATCTTAACGTATCAATTCTTTTATGCCCAGTCATTCCCATAACTGCAAAAATATCAAACCCATCTTCAAATAGCAAAGAAATGAATGTTTTTCTTCCTGTATGAGTTGAAATAAAATCTCTTTTAGGTGCAGTTAGTGTTTTTCTTCCTTTTTGGTAGTATGTTTTAGTATGCGGCTCCGAAAATAAATCATATTGCTCAAACATTTCTTTGATGGCTCGATTCAGTGCCTGATTGGTATAATCTCTAAATTCAAAATTGTATTTTTTCGCTATTTCTTTGGCTACATCTACCAAATAAATTTCACAAGCTCCAAAAGTTTTTTGTGCTTCTAATTTCAATTTATTGTCTTTGGTATCGTAAAATGTTTTATCCAATCTTGCAAAATCACCATACCTCAAGCCTGTATGACAGAGAAATAAAAAATACTCCCTGACTTTTATAAGATGTGGTTCTTTAATTGGAGTCTGCATGAGTTGTGATAATTCGTTTATATCCAATCTAACAATTTCACTGATTATAAATTCTAATTGTGGTTTTTTCAAATCTTGTATCACTGCCTCACCATATTTATTTTTTAGAAATGCAAATAAGCTGTCAAATCTTTTTTGTAGTGTTTTGTTTACAAGTTCGCCTTCTGTTAGGTATTTATAATCGCCATCACTCGCAGGACGTGGTTCATAAGCATATTCCATCAGATTACATAGAAAGTCATTATTCATATCATCAATGACTAATGGTTTGTCTTCACAATTATCATGTTCATAATCCTTCAACAAATTCTTACATGAAATATAATCTTTGGCTGAAGGATGGAGTTTTCTGTCATTTCCTTTCAGGTTGTCCTCTTGCTGTTTTTTTCTTTTATATTCCTCAATCCAAATTTCAAAATCTTCAATTAAATTTTTAGTTTGAGGTACTGCAATTTCAACATCAATGTAATTTTTAATATATTCATCGATCACTTCTTTTTTAATAGTTTCTTTTTTTGAAAGTGTTGGTAAAATGTGAACGATGGCAGTATTCACTTTGACAAATAAGTCTTGTATTCTTTTTGTTTCTACATCTATATCAAAAAGTCCATCACAAGGCTTTAAACTTTTAGTTCTTTTATCAAAATATTTTTCATGGACTTTGAAGGCATTATATCTATATACCAAGCCATTATAGTTGCACTGAATAACTATATTACCTTTTGAGTAGTTTAAATCTACCAATGTTTGTTTTAATTTTCTCATATTTATTTCTCTGTATTTTTCTCTGTAAAATTACAAAAAAAATCAATATGAAACAATATTAGAAAGGATAAAAAAATATTTATACACTTGTATAATTTTGTTTATTAGTAGAATATAATGATTTGAGTTAATATTGATTGATATGAAAAAATATCAGGAAAGATGTCTATCGAATCGTCTCACCCCGACAATAGCCATCTGATTTTTCAGGTGGTTATTTATTTTTATTCTGCATTTTGCTCTGCGAGTCGTATTTTGGTCGAGCGCCGTGTACAAAAAAAATCACATAATCCCGATATACCGGAGGCGTTTCACAGCAAAGGTTTATCGATTGAATACGGAAAAAACATTCCGTGATTTTGTCCCGGAGCGAGGCGCGCCCCCTCTATCCAAAATTAAAATTTCAACAAATCATTTGCCGTTTCAAAATAAAATACTACTTTTGTCCCGGTTTAGTAATAATACATTATTTATGGGTCGATTTTATTTTACATATTCTTTCTTTTATTTTTACTTTAGTAAAGAGTAAGACAGGATTTTGTAGAATGAAAACGGAAAACGAAAAAGTACAAAAAACAATATAAAGTCCTGTCGGAAACGGCGGGATTTTTTTTTGAAACAAAAAAGAACACTAATGAAAACTGTTGCAATTCAGGGCGTCGAAGGCGCCTATCACGAGGCGGCTGCGCGCACGTATTTTCGGGAAAAAGGGAAAGAAGAAATAAACATCTTGCCCTGTTCCCGCTTCAAGGATGTCATCGCGTCCGTAAAAAAAGATCCGAATGTGATCGGCATCGTGGCCATCGAAAATACGATAGCCGGAAGTCTTTTGCAAAATCACGAACTGATTCGCGAAAGCGATCTGGTAGTGGTAGGCGAACAAAAACTGCATATCACCCATAGTTTTGCCGCGCTTCCGGGCGAAACGATGGAAACCATTACCGAAGTCAGCTCGCATCCGATAGCCTTGATGCAGTGCGCCGAATTTCTAAATACCCTGCCGCAGGTGAAAGTGGTGGAAGGAGAAGATACCGCCCTTAGCGCCAAACAAATCGCCGAAAATCAATTGAAAGGACATGCGGCAATATGCGGCCGTTACGCTGCCGAAATGTACGGCTTAACCGTGTTGCAGGAAGGCATCGAAACCAACAAACGGAATTTCACCCGTTTCCTGTTGGTCGCCAACCGCTGGTTAGCCGAAGAATTGCTTCGTCCGGCGGATATCAGCAAAGCCTCCATTGTTTTTACATTGCCGCATACCGAAGGGAGTTTGTCGAAAGTGTTGACGATCCTCTCTTTTTACGATATTAATCTAACCAAAATCCAGTCGCTCCCGATTATCGGCCGCGAATGGGAATACTTATTTTATGTAGATATCACGTTTTCGGACTTGCTGAAATACAAGCAAGGTTTGGATGCAATACGTCCGCTGACCAAAGAGTTTAAGATTTTAGGAGAATATAAAGAACAAAAACAATGAAAACAATCCAAGCCGCCCGTCGCCTGAAAACCGTTAGCGAATACTATTTCTCTAAAAAGCTGAAAGAAATAGCCGATATGAATGTTCAGGGATTGGATATTATCAGTCTGGGCGTAGGCAGTCCGGACATGCCGCCTTCCGGAACGGCCATCGAAACCCTGTGCCAATCGGCCCGTCAACCGGATGTACACGGTTACCAGCCTTACGTAGGGATTCCCGAACTGCGTCGCGCGTTTGCCGACTGGTATCAAAGCTGGTATCACGTCGCGTTGAATCCCGATACGGAAATTCAACCCTTGATTGGTTCCAAAGAAGGCATTTTGCATATTTCGCTGGCCTTCCTCAATGCCGGCGACGGCGTTCTGATTCCCGATCCGGGTTATCCGACTTACCGTTCGGTGAGCCAGCTGGCAGAAGCCCGGTTGATTGCCTACGATTTGAAAGCCGAAAACGATTGGCAACCCGATTTCGACGCATTGGAACGCTTGGATTTATCGGATGTGAAACTGATGTGGGTCAATTATCCGAATATGCCGACAGGCGCGCAGGCGACTAAAGAATTATTTGAAAAATTGATCGCGTTCGGCCGGAAACACGGAATCGTTATTTGCCACGATAATCCTTACAGTTTCATTTTGAACGACCGGCCTCTGAGTATATTGGAAATCGACGGCGCCAAAGAAATTTGCATCGAACTGAATTCGCTGAGCAAATCGCAGAATATGCCGGGTTGGCGGATCGCGATGCTGGCGTCCAATCCGCAGTTTGTACAATGGATATTAAAAGTGAAAAGCAATATCGACAGCGGACAGTTCAAGCCGATGATGTTGGCCGCCGCTCAAGCCCTGCAAGCTCCGAAGGCGTGGTACGACGAGATGAACCGGATTTATGGCGGCCGCCGGAAAATAGCGGAAGAAATCATGCAGACGTTGGATTGTACGTTCGACCCGAAACAATCCGGCCTGTTCCTGTGGGGAAAAATTCCGGATACCTGCAAAGACAGCGGCGAATTAGCGGATGAAATCCTCTACCGGGCGCATGTCTTTGTCGTTCCGGGATTTGTTTTCGGAAACAACGGCGAACGTTACATTCGTATTTCGCTGTGTTGCAAAGACGAACAGTTACAGGAAGCATTGGAACGAATCAAACAAATCAAACAACAATAATACAATATGGAATTAGAATCAATTTTGCTGCCCGGCATTCCCGACCAGCGTCCCATGGTCATCGCCGGCCCTTGCAGCGCAGAAACAGAGGAACAAGTAATCCGCACCGCCCGCGAACTGGCCGGAAAAGGCATTCGTATTTATCGCGCCGGCATATGGAAACCCCGCACCAAACCCGGCGGCTTTGAAGGCGTCGGCGTGCCGGGGCTTGCATGGCTGCAACGGGTGAAGAAAGAAACCGGCATGTATGTCGCAGTAGAAGTAGCTACCCGCAATCATGTTGTGGAATCCGTCCAACACGCGATCGATGTTTTGTGGATTGGCGCCCGCACTTCGGCCAATCCTTTTGCGGTGCAGGAAGTCGCCGACGCGTTGAAAGAAACTGAATTTCAAGGCGTTGTGTTGGTAAAAAATCCGGTCAATCCCGATTTGGAATTGTGGATCGGCGCACTGGAACGAATTTACAACGCCGGCATCCGGAAAATCGGCGCCATTCATCGCGGATTCAGCTCGTACGATAAAAAACTGTACCGCAATCTGCCGCAGTGGCACATCCCCATCGAATTGAAAAGGCGGATACCGAATTTACCCTTGATTTCCGATCCCAGTCACATTGGCGGCAAACGGGAATTAATCGCTTCCCTGTCGCAACAAGCCATGGATTTGAATTATGACGGATTGATTATCGAATCGCATTGCTCGCCCGATGACGCATGGAGCGATAAAGACCAGCAAATTACGCCCGACGTGCTGTCGTACATTCTCCATCTGTTGGTCATTCGCGATACCAAGCAAACCACGGAAAGCCTGACCGAACTCCGCCAGCAAATCGACCAGTTGGACGACGAACTGCTGACCGTCCTTGCCAAACGGATGCGCGTTTCCCGCGAAATCGGGCAATACAAAAAAGAACACAATATGCCGGTGCTCCAGACTCGCCGCTACGACGAAATTCTGGACAAACGCCTCACCCAAGCCAAGGACTTGGAAATGGGCGCCGCCTTTATGAAAGAAGTATTGGAAGCCATTCACGAAGAATCGATCCGTCAACAAATTGAAATATTGAATCAAGCATGAGAATCCAGATTTTAGGCGCCGGCAAAATGGGCGCTTTTTTCGCCGATGTATTGAGTTTTGAACACGAAGTCGCCATTTTGGATACCAATCCCGAACGCTTGCGGTTTACTTACAACTGCATCCGCATGAACCGTCCGGACGAAATAACGGATTTCCGTCCGGAAATTCTGATTAATGCGGCCACGGTGCAATATACCCTCGAAGCGTTCCGGCAAGCGTTACCATACGTGCCGGAATCCTGCATTATTTCCGATATAGCATCCGTGAAAACCGGATTACAAGCCTTTTACGAAGAAACCGGACGGCCGTTCGTGTCCACCCATCCCATGTTCGGGCCGACTTTTGCCAATCTGGGAAATCTTTCGTCGGAAAACGCCATTATCATTTCCGAATCGAATCATTTGGGCAAAGTGTTTTTCCGGGATTTATACAATTCGTTGAAATTGAATATTTTTGAATACTCGTTCAAGGAGCACGACGAAACGGTGGCCTATTCTCTGTCCATTCCTTTTGCTTCTACGCTGGTATTTGCATCGGTGATGAAACACCAAGAAGCGCCGGGAACAACCTTTAAGAAGCACATGACCATCGCCCGCGGCCTCCTGTCGGAAGACGATTACCTGTTGACGGAAATCCTGTTCAATCCGCATACGCCCGAACAATTGGAATTGATTCGCAAACAGTTGGCGCAGTTGCTGAAAATTATCGAAACGCGGGACTCGGCAACGATGAAAGAATTTTTACAGGAAGTTCGGGAAAAAATCGCGTGAATCCCAAATTTTATTTTATCTTTGTGCGAAAAAAAAGTAATCTTTAAATAACAACTTTAAAACTGAATCATTGTATGACACAGAAACAACAGAACAACACTGTAGCAATCGTGATGATGATTATCCTGTTTGGGATGATTTCGTTTGTTACTAATCTTGCCGCTCCGATGGGAGTAGTATTAAAAAATCAATTCGGAATACCTAATTCGTTAGGTATGTTGGGTAATTTTATGAATTTCCTTGCTTATGCGGTAATGGGAATTCCATCCGGAAAACTGCTTGAAAAAATCGGTTACAAAAAGACCGCTTTACTCGCTATTTTGGTTGGATTTACGGGTGTGCTCATTCAATATGTTTCCGGCGTTTCCGAAAGTTTTTATATCTATTTGTTAGGCGCTTTCATTGCCGGTTTTTCCATGTGTATGCTGAATGCCGTTGTCAATCCGATGCTGAACACATTGGGTGGCGGCGGAAAGAAAGGGAACATGCTGATTCAAATCGGCGGTTCGTTTAATTCATTAATGGGAACATCCGTACCTTTATTAGTAGGCGTTCTGGTAGGTACCATATCCAAAGCCTCCATTCCGGATGTAAACCCCGTGCTTTTTATCGCAATGGGCATTTTTGCATTAGTAGGCGTTGTTTTATATTTGGTGAATATTCCTGAACCGGAATCTACGATCAACCGGATAGCCAAAGGAGAAAAATCTTTACACAGCCCCTGGTCGTTCCGCCATTTTGTGTTGGGCGCTATCGCCATCTTTCTTTATGTAGGCGTTGAAGTAGGAGTTCCGGGAACAGCCAACTTGTATATGACTTCCTTTACCGAAGAAGTAGCTAAAGAAAAAGTAGCCGAGTACAATAAACAGGCAACCGATGCCGCCTATCTTGCACAAATAACCGAAGAAGATCAATCGAACGCAAATACCGCCGGTTATGAACCCAAAGTAATTAAAAAGAACACGTATGAAAGTGCACAAAAGATTATAGCCGGTAAAACTAAAGCCGGTTTAGGTATTGCAACCGGCGTTGCCGGAGGCGTAGTCGGTTTTTACTGGTTATTGATGCTTATCGGCCGGTTAATCGGCGCATCGATTGGAGCGAAAATATCCAGTAAAACCATGTTGATAACCGTTTCAACGCTGGGAACGGTGTTGGTGTTGGCGGCCATATTATCGCCATTAACGCCTATCTCGATGCCCGCTTTTGATACGAGCGGAGGCGCGCTGTCGATTGGGTTGGTGAAAGTGCCTGTAACTTTCCTTTTCCTTGCCCTTGTAGGTCTTTGTACGTCCATTATGTGGGGCGGAATCTTCAATTTGGCCGTAGAAGGATTGGGTAAATACGTCGCTCAGGCGTCCGGTATTTTTATGATGCTGGTAGTTGGCGGCGGTATCCTTCCGCTCATACAGGGCTGGCTGGCAGATATTATCGGTTTTATGCCCAGTTATTGGGTCATTATTGCCGGTTTGGCTTACCTGCTATTTTATGCATTGATTGGAAGCAAAAATGTAAATAAGGATCTTCCGGTATAACAACGGGACAGAGACAAAAAAAAGGGTGAAAGAGTTATTTCTTTCGCCCTTTTGCTTTATAAACTTTGTAAAAAACTTGCTTAGGTAGTTAAAGTTAACTAAATTTGTTCCGATTTTTAACGTTTACGATGATTCATTAAAATGATTTAGG
>JAITAH010000044.1 GCA_031284225.1 Dysgonamonadaceae bacterium
TGCCGGAATACCCAATCGAGGTATCGGGTAAGTTGTCCCCGCAGCGCCGGGTACAAGGCTTTTTGTTTCGCCGATTACTGCACTGTCGCCGGAAAAGCCGGCCATTCCGGTACCTATCAACAAATGAACTTTTTCTTCTAAAGTCATTGCTGCAATCACTTTATCGACGGAAGATTTGCCTAATTGAGGCGTTTTATTTGATTGACAGGAAAATAAGATTCCTGCCATAAGCATTATCGTTATAATAAACATTTTTTTCATTGTGATCATTTTTTATCGGAACAACATGGGTGCAAACTCCGTTAAATAAATCCGCCAGTTTTTCCAAATATGTCCTTCTCCGGTTTCGTAATACGTGTAAGGATACTTGTTTTCGTCCAGCTTTTTACGAAACTCGGTGTTGGCGTCGAAAAGGAAATCGGCGGTACCGATAGCGATGTAATACAATTTCGGTTTTTTCTCGAACTGCACTTTTAATTTTTCATCCATATTTTGATAGACTTCGGAAGTTACGCCTTCGCGTGGCATAATGGCCGCCGAAAACAGCCCTACATAATCAAATTTGTCGGGATACTGTTTTGAAATGTGCATTGAGTGGAAACCGCCCATCGAAAGTCCGGCAATCGCACGGTTGGCTTTTCCTGTTTTCACGCGGTAATTGCTTTCGACAAATTTTATCACATCGGGAAACGCTTTTTCAAAATCGCCGTCCATGCGGGTGGCTCCCATGAAGGACGGTTTGATAAAGCCTTCGGACGCTTCACCGGGAGCGGCCTGCTGACCGGCATTGCCGTTGGTCATTACCACAATCATCGGCTTGGCTTTTCCCTGAGCAATCAGATTGTCAAGTATTTGCGAAGTACGGCCGAGCGCTATCCATGCTTCTTCGTCGCCGCCGGCGCCATGCAAGAGATAAAATACCGGATATTCATTTTTACTTTGTTCGTAACCGGCAGGAGTGTAAACAGTTATTCGTCTATCCATGTTTAAAGCCGGACTGTTGTACCAGCGACGGGCAACTGTTCCATGAGGCACATTGTTCACTTTGTACAGATCGGCGCGTCCACCGCCAATGATAAAAATACTGGTTACGGAAGCGACGTCCCGAATCATATAGACATTGTTCGGGTCTGTTACCTTAACGCCGTCAATGATAAAACTGTAACTGTACAGTTCGGGAGTCAGAGCATTGAGCGTTGTAAATTCCCATACGCCTTGAGCATCTTTCTTCAATTCGGCGACGCCCGGCGCATCAAATTCACCCATAGGCGTTTGCATTTTCTGAGCAGGCAGAAAATCGCCGGTAATTTCCACCTTAATTGCTTGCGGAGCTTGCAACCGGAAAGTAACTGTTTGATTGTCGTTGATTTGAGGGGATACAATTTCTTGTCCGCCCCATAACGCTTGTTGTGCATGTGCTGTAATGCACATGATTAAAGCAATAATAAAGACTGTTGTTTTTTTCATTTTATCAATCTATTAAATTAAAAATTACGGGATATAAACGACAGGCAATTGTATAGCGCCGAATGCCAGTATTCCCATGTGTGTCCGCCGTCTCGTACGCGGAATTGGCATGGGATTTGGGCTTTTCGCATGGCTTGTGTAAATTCGATGTTGCGGTCGAGCAAGAAATCGTCGTCGCCGCAATCCACAAACCACGCCACCGTTTTCAATTTTTCTTTGGCGGCTTCATCAGCAGTTTCCACGTACTTGATGCAATTGTTTTCTTGTACCGATTTGGTGAGTATCGCCATTTTGTCGTCCGGACGCTGCGAGGGAGCGGCGCCCTGTTCGGGAATATTCATCAGAGCGCTCATGGCATATACCGATGAAAATAATTCGCTGTGCTTTTCTCCGTAAGCCGTTGCGCCGCCACCGCCCATAGAGAGGCCGGCAACCGCCCGGCGCTGTTTGTCGCCGATGACACGATATTCGTGTTCGATATACGGCAGAAACTCCGTAAAGAAAAATGTTTCGTACGGCCAGCCCGGCATGTCGAAATAACCGTTCCACGCGCCTTCATAGACGTTTCCGCCGGCATTGGGCGTTACGATAATCATCTCCGCCGCTTCGCCGGACGCCGTCAGTTGGTCCATAACATCCTTCACATGCCCGCGCTCGTACCAACCTTTGTTGGTATCCATCATGCCGTGCAGCAGGTAGAGGATGGGGTATTTTCTATCTTTATCCGTTTCGTAACTTTTGGGAAGAAAGATGCTGTATTCGCGGTCGGCATTCAACACTTGGCTGTGGATGGTCTTTGTTTCCACCTTGCTTTGCGGCCCCCAGCCGTCGAATTGCGCCGACGCTGTGGAAAGAGCAAACAGCAAAAACAATGAGATAAATAATGTTTTTTTCATTTTAATCAGTTATTACTTGTCGCTATTATTCATTTCGTTTAAAAAGTAGAGTTGCTTTTGAAAAGGCAACGGAGCAATTTTCACCTCGTCGCCCAATTCGATGATTCCGGGCGAATCCGAATGAAAAGCCGGCCATGCGGGTAACCCTTCACCGTTGGGGTTGCCCGTTTTGGCAAAGTTCACCCAGTATGACGACATGACTTCTTCCAAACGGTAATCCGTATCGGTAAACGGACGATCCCACTTGTTGAGCGTGTGCAGCGCATAACCAAACTCGGCGG